>JAFURI010000059.1 GCA_017471885.1 Clostridia bacterium
CCGAAGGTATTCGTGGGCTTCAGCGACGTAACCGCGCTGCACATCGCCCTGCTGCAAAGGTGCCGGATGATCACCATCCACGGCCCCATGTCCGCCGCGCTGGGAGACGGCCCGCTGGATGATTTTTCCCGGGAGTCCCTGTACCGCACCATCATGGATCCCACGCCCGTGGGAGAGGTCGTCAACCCGCCGGAGTATCCCCGGCAGACCGTGAATCCCGGCGTATGCGAGGGACAGCTCGTGGGGGGCAACCTGACGCTGATCGCAGCCTCTCTGGGTACCCCGTGGGAGCTGGACACGAAGGGCCGGATTCTCTTCATCGAGGACATCGGCGAGCGCACCTACTGCCTTGACCGGATGCTGACCCAGCTGCGCCTTGCAGGCAAGTTTGATGACTGCGCGGGCGTGGTCTTCGGCGATTTTACAGACTGTCCCATCGAGTACCCGGAGTTCGGCCTGACGCTTGAAGAGATTATCCGCGACGTGGTGAAGCCCTGCGGCAAGCCCGTCTTTACCGGGCTGCGCTGCGGCCACTGCACCCCGAAGCTGACCCTTCCCCTCGGCGCAAGGTGCCGCATGGACGCATCCGCCTGCACCCTCACCGTGCTGGAGAGCGCCGTACTGTAAAGGAGGAATCCTCCCATGTTTGATACAAAAGCTGTGGACGCGCGCGTCCGGTCGCTGATCGACCGCGACCGTCTGCCCGGCGTAACGCTGTGCATCAAGGGCCCGGAGGGCGTGGTATTCGAGAAAGCCTACGGTGTGCGCAGTCAGGACGGCACGCCCACGGACATGGACACCATGTTCGGCATCGCCTCCATGTCCAAGTCCATTACCTGCCTGGCGCTGTCCATTCTTGCCGCGGAGGGCAAGTGCAGCTGGGAGGATCCGGTGCATTGGTACTTCCCGGCCTTCTCCGTCCCCGGCACGGCAAAGGATACCGTCACCCTGCGGACGCTGGCCATGCACACCTCCGGCATTCCGCCCATGGAGCCGCTGGAATGGTCGATCGCCATGAACAGCGTCAACCGCTCCGGCGCGTGGATCGACGCCCTGCGAGCCTCTGCCCCAAATTCCATGGCTACCATTGACCAGATCATCGACTATATCGCCCATTGCCCCTACCCCACCGTGGGCGCGCCGGGCGAAAACATGAGCTACAGCAACGAGGGCTACGCCATCCTGTCCTATGTGGCGGATCAGGCTGCAGGCATGCCCCTTGAGCAGTTCTGCATGGAGCGGATCTTCCGCCCGCTGGGCATGACCCGTACCGTCATGGATGACGACTGCGTCAGCGCACGGGCTCTGTCCGGCGGAAACATCACCTCCCTGTTTGAAAAGGAGGACGGCGAGCTGGTCTGCGACGACAACTGGAGCATCCTGCCGCCCTTCCGCGGCTGCGCCATGGTGAAATCCACCGCCCGGGATATGGCCGCCTACTACCGCGCCCTGTCCAATGGCGGCATGCACGAAGGCGTCCAGGCCATCCCTGCCGCAGCGGTGGATATGCTGATCGGCCCCTGGCTGCCCGCCCACGAGAATAACGCCTACGGACTGGGCCTGAACAAGCGTGTCAAGTGCGGCCGCGTCATCTGCGAGCACTCCGGCGGGCTGCACGGCGTATCCACCAAGGGCGGACTGCTGCTGGGCGAGGGCTATGGCTTCGCCGTGCTGTGCAACTGCGGCGACGAGGACATGGACGATATCATGTGGACGCTGTACAACGCTGTGATGGGCCTTCCCCTCGATACCTGCCACCGCTGGTTTGTGCCTGCGGGCCGGTATTTCTCCGATCCCGATATGCTCCTGGGCCGCTACGTCGGCCATGAGGGCGAAATCGCCGTGGTGACTGTCCGCGAGGAGAATGGGCAGCTCATCGCCCATACCGGCGACCGCGATCTGAACCTTGTGTACTGCGGCGGCCTGCGCTTCCTCGGTATGGATCCGGTGGAAACCGACCGCGTCCGTGCACGGCTGGAGTTCTTCATCCGCGACGGCAGAGCCTGGGGCGTACGCCGTGGTACGCGGATCTTCAGCCGGGAGGATTGAGCCTGCGCAGGCAACCGGCACATTGCATTCCGCCGTGCCGATGCGTTCTCCCGATTGGTAGACAAGACCGCCTCCCTGTGATAGGATCATGATATCCGATACAGGGAGGCGGTTTTATGTACTTCGGCTCCAACATGCAGTATCTGCGCAGGCAGCAGGGGATCACGCAGGAAAAACTGGCTGAACGGCTGGGCGTGACGCGGCAGACCGTGGGCAAATGGGAGGGCGGCGAAGCCTATCCGGAAATCCCGAAGCTGCTGGAAATCTGCGAGCTGTTTTCCTGCAGTCTGGACGAGCTGCTCCGTAAGGATCTTCCTGCCCGCCGGGAAGCATACTCGCCGGTGGAAATCCGCCGGGTTCCGGCTCTGCGCACCGCACGGTATGTGATGATCTCCCCAAATCCCGAGGATGACGTGCAGGCCTGGATGCGGTCCTGGGCAGAACGCAGCGGACTGACTGAATTGTCCGGAGAGCCCATGCTCATCGGCTGGGACTTTCCCTTCGTCTCCACGGAGCAGCAAAACCGATTCGGACTGCGCGGCTACGCGGCGGCATGGGTGCTGCCGGAGGACTTCACGCCCCGCTGCTCCGGCGCGGAGATCTGCACACAGGGTGAAACCCACTATGCCGTCATCACCATCCGCGAGCCCTTCAAAGCCCCCTTTGACCTGATTCCCGGCGCGTACAAGGTCATTCTGGAATACCTGCATGCCAACGGCTTCAAGGAAAACCACGGCACAGACTACATCCCCTGCTTCGAGCATGAATATGAGAAGGACGGCGTTGCCTTTATGGACGTATACATCCACGCTGACTGCGTGGGCCGCGGGAATCTGCATACCGGGTTTTCCTGCTGAACGCGCCAGGGACGCATATCGCATCCCCCACAGCTTGACAGGAATCGTCCGATCATGTATGTTAATGTAGATATACAGCATGCAAAGGAAGGGAAAACATGAAGCGATTTCTGTTGCTGCTGCTTGCCGTCATGATGATTGCCGGCTTCGCAGCGGCCGAGGGCAAGGTGCACGAGGTCAGCACCGTCGCGCAGCTTCAGGAAGCTTTGGCAAACGCGCAGGACGGCGATACCGTCCGCCTGATGAAGGACCTGACGATCGGCAAGGACGAGACGCTGGGTGCGAGGGATCAGATGTACGTCTATAACGATATCACGCTGGACATGAACGGCAAAACGCTCCGTGACGAGCGTACCCGCAAGGTGGAGCGCGTCATCAACCTGCAGCCCAGCGGCTCCATGTCCATCATCGGCCATGGCCGGTTTGAGAACGCCAACCATGACAACGACTTCCTTCAGGCGCTGGGCCCGCTGTTCATCTACAGCGGACATTTTGCCCACGACCCCTTCACCTGGGGAGATCCTGACTGCATCTACAAGAATTCCGAACCGGCGCATATAGGGAACTACCGCAAGCTGGGCTATATGATCTCCAGCTACATCAACGGCCCGAAGGGGCAGGGATATCAGGGCTATGTGACCGTCTACGGCGGCACCTTCGATTCCGGCGTCAAAAACCCCGAAGCCGTCTGGGAAGCCCACGGCATGTCCGCCAACAGGAACAAAACCTGCTACTACATGTATCCCATCATCAACGAAGGCAACCAGTATGCCCACGGCGTGACGACCTACGGCGGCACCTATGTGACCGCCAGCCCCGCCAACGGCGAAGCCAACTGGATGGACGGCGTCAGCATCAAGGATCCCTATTATCTGAACGGCCAGACCGAGCTGTTTGTGGCTCCCGCCCCCTACACCCTGACTGAATCCAAAGGCAGCGACAACCGCATGCGCTATACGCTGGATTATCCGGTAACGCTGACCGTCCTTAAAACGCTGACCAACCGCACCGACGCTCCCACGCCCGCGCTGTCCGGCTTCCGCTTTGAGCTGAAGAACACCGCCACGGGCAAGACGTACTCCGCCGTCTCGGACGCAGATGGCAAGGCCGTGTTTGATCTGCCGCTGGAAAACGCGGAGGATCTCTACACCCTGCGGGAAATTCCGGGCGACAATCCGCAGATGCTCTACAGCGATCTGGTCTACGACGTAAAGATCGTGCCCGGCCCGCGCGAGGAACGCTACAAGCCTGTTGCACAGCTCTCCCTGAACGGCGAAGTGGTTGACTCAGCGGTGTTTGAGACCGTACTGATGACGGTTCCTGCTACCGGCGACACACAGAACGCGCCGCTTTACGCCGCACTCCTGCTGGGCAGCATGCTGGCACTGATCCTGATCAGCCGCAAGCGAGTCCACGGCTAAATAATTCCGGCGGCAATACAAAAGCAGCGGGAAGGCAATGCCTTCCCGCTGCTTTTTCAATTCTGGACTTATCAGCCGCGAATCTTCTCCAGGTACTCCTCGTAGTTGCAGTAGTAGTCGGAAATGGTGCCGTCCGCATTGATCTCGATGATGCGGTCCGCGATGGTGGTCACGAACTGATGGTCCTGGCTGGTGAAGATCACGTTGCCGGGGAAGTTGATCAGCGCGTTGTTCAGCGCGGTGATGGACTCCAGATCCAGATGGTTGGTGGGCTGATCCAGCATGATGAAGTTGGCGCCGGAGAGCATCATGCGGGAAAGCATGCAGCGCACCTTCTCGCCGCCGGAGAGGACGGAAACCTGCTTGTACACGTCGTCGCCGCGGAAAAGCATGCGGCCCAGCAGGTCGCGCATGTCGCTTTCCAGCATGGTGGGCGGGCAGAACTGGGCGAACCACTCCAGCATGTTCTTGTCACAGCCGTCAAAGTAGGGGCCGTTGTCCTTGGGGAAGTAGCTGGTGGAGATGGTCAC
>JAFURI010000060.1 GCA_017471885.1 Clostridia bacterium
CCTTGGACTCAACGCAGGGCTTCACCTTGTTGAAGTCGAAGGGCTCGGACAGGATCTCGTCCATGGCTTCCTTGTAGCGGACGCGCGGGCCGAGACGATCAGCGGGAATATCCTTGTAGCCGTCGCCGGTCCAGATGTTCATGATGCAGGGCTGGCCCAGCTCCTCGGCCAGATACTGGCTGATACGGATGCAGGCCTTGCCATGCTCGATCCAGAACTTGCGGGTTTCCTCATTGGGAGAGGACAGGGTCAGCGGATCGCACTTGGGATGAGAGAAGAAAGTGGGGTTGAAATCGCAGCCCAGGCCGCGCTCCTTGCAGAAATCCACCCACTTCTTGAAATGCTTGGGCTCCAGCTTGTCGCGGTCAGCCCAGCCGCCGTTCTCTTCGTCAAAGATGGCGTAGCAGGCGTGCAGATTCATCTTCATCTGGCCGGGGCACAGCTTCAGCACCATGTCCAGATCAGCCATCAGCTCTTCGGGCGTACGGGCGCGGCCGGGATAGTTGCCGGTAGTCTGGATACCGCCGGTCAGAGGTGCGCTGGGATCGCCGTCAAAGCCCTTGACGTCGTCGCCTTGCCAGCAATGCAGGCTGACGGGCACCTTGCGCAGGGTCTCCATTGCAGCTTCAACGTCCACGCCGATAGCTGCGTACTTCTCCTTGGCATACTCGAACAGATTCATGGGTGCATCTTCCTTTCCTGATTCAGTTTCACTTTGCAGTGTAGGTCACAATATCAAAGCTGGCGGGAAGCGCCTGACGGAAGGCAGCCAGATCAGCAAACTCCCCTTCCAGAATCATCTGCGCTGCAAGATTGCCCAGCGCGGTGCCCTCGGTGGGGCCTGCATACACGGGCATACCGGTCACGTCAGCCGCCATCTGGTTGAGAACCACGTTCTGGCTGCCGCCGCCCACGATGTTGAGGCTGGTAAACTCGGTGCCGGTGATTTCGCTCATCTCCCGGATGGAATCGCGGTAGCACACCGCAAGACCCATGGTGACAGCGCGCAGCACGTCGGACAGATCACGGGGTTCAGGTGCGCCCTTTTCCTTCAGAGATGCCTTGACCTCGTCCAGCATGGACGCAGGCGCCATAAAGCGGTTATCCGCAGCATCCACCCATGCAGGATAATCCGAGGCTGCCGCCATCTGCGCCATCTCGGCAAAGGAGTGAGCCTTGTTGATCTCCTTATGGATGCACTGCAGCATCCACATGCCCATGATGTTCTTGAGGAAGCGGGTAGTGCCGTTGTAGCCGCCTTCGTTGGTGAAGCCGGCCTCCAGCGCCTTGCGATCCGTAACAGGAGCGTTCAGCTCCACGCCCAGCAGACTCCAAGTGCCGCTGGAAAGGAACGCCGCCTGAGCGTTCTTTGCGGGTACCGCCATGTATGCGCTGCCCGTATCATGGGTGGCAGGCAGCACCACGGTGCTCTGATAGCCAACCTCGGCTGCAATTTCGGGCTTCAGACCTCCAAGCACAGTACCGGGCTGAACGAGAGGCGTACGGAACCATTTTTCAGGCAGATCCGCAGCATTCAGGATGTCCTCCGACCAGGTTCCCTTCTTTGCATCGCACAGCGCACCGGTGGTGCAGTTGGTCCACTCATGAGCCTTGCAGCCGGTCAGAATGTAGGAAAGGTACTCGGGCATCATCAGGAAATCATCCACGGTCTCACGGTATTCAGGATGCTCGCGAAGTACGGCCATCATCTGATAAACCGTGTTGAAGGGCTGCTTGGCAATGCCGCAGGCCGCATACAGCGCTTCAAAGGAGAAAGTTTTCTCAAGTTCTGCATCCATGCCGTCGGTGCGGGAGTCACGGTAGGCTACAGCATCGCCCACGCGCTTGCCTTCTTCATCCAGCAGAATGAAGTCCACGCCCCAGGTATCGATGCCGATGCTCACAGGCTCAAAGCCCTGCTCTTTCGCAGCCTTCAGGCCCGCCACCACATGCTTCTCCAGACCTTCGATATCCCAGCACAGGTGTCCGTCCTTCATGGAACCACCGTTGGGGAAACGATACACCTCACGGGTTTCGATCCTGTCACCCTCCAGCCATGCCACAATGTGGCGGCCGCTGGATGCGCCGATATCAATTGCAAGATACGTTTTCATCGTCAATCACTCCATCAGGAACATGCAGGACATCTTGGGCTGAGCCCCGGTGACGGGATCCATCTCCAGCTCCAGCACATCGTCCATGTATTCGTTCCAGCGATCCACAATGGGGCTTCCGGCCTGCGTGCGCTCGGCAAACTCGATGCCCTTCTCGCATTCGTAGTAGCCGAAAAGAACCTCGCCGTCGGACCAGATGGTGTAATTGCAGATGCCCGCGGACTTGAGCAGCTCCACCATTTCAGGCCAGATTTCATCATGGCGGCGCTTGTATTCATCCTTCATACCGGGCTTGATGCGGCCCTTCCAGGCAAAGCGTTCCATAGACGTCCCCTCCTTCAATGCAAAGATCCGCGACAGGCAAGTCCCGGATCTTCACTTTTATTGTCTTATATCATTGTATCACGATGTGTTATACGGTTGAAATGCCGCCTGTTAAACAATTCCGCGTCCTGAATTAACAAGACGGTACTCCGTAGGATTCATGCCGGTCAACTGCGTGAACAGCCTGTAAAAATGGCTTGTGTTGCTGTAGCCTACCGCGCAGCACACGTCCATAACCGAAAGGTCCGTTTCCCGTAGAAGCCGTTTAGCCTGTGCGATCCGCTGTCGCTGCAGATGCTCCGTACAGCTGAGTCCCGTCGCCTTGTGCACGGTCTGACTCAGGTAAGCGGCGGATACATGCCTTGAGGCAGCGAAGTCCTTCAGACTGATGGAGGCGTAATTGTGTCGGATCTCGTCCAGCACCGCCACAACCAGCGCATTGCCTCCGCTGGGCGGCAGTGTCAGATGATCCGCATTCTCCAGCAGATGCAGCAGAAGCAGCGTCATGGACGTTTTTAGGATCCGCTGGCTGGTGGACGCCTCATCGACAAGTGCGTAGACCATACTTTCCAGAAGACTCTGCACGGCAGGCGCATTCGCAACCTTGAAATGCATGTAAGGAATGCTGCTTTCGCCGCGTTTGAGCGCATCCATCAGAAAGCGTCCCAGGGCGTTTCCGGATCCTATGGCATTGAGCGCTTCATCAAAGAAACCCGGCTGCACAATAAAGTTTACACCCACGTCCTCTGCGCCGCACCGGCGGATAGCATGCACGGACTGACAGTTCATCATGAGGATATCGCCCGCAGTTAACTCCAGAGGCTCCCGCCCGGGAAATTCATGCACTGTACAGCCCCTGACCATATAGAGCATCTCCACATAATCATGACTGTGCGTCGGAAAAGAAACAAATCGCGTATGCGGACGAAGCGTGATCATTCGCGCCGGAGGAAGCATCTTCTGCCCGGAGATCACAAACGAAGCGCCCTTGGCATAGGTGCTTTGCTGAATCGGCTCGCCGGAAAGAATCCGGCTTTCCTCTTCCGTCAACGCTGATATTTTTTTGAGCAGCCTTTCGTCCATCCGCACACATCCCTTGCATATCTTGAATTAATTGTAACAAATAAACCGTACAATTGCAACGGGCTAAAAGAAAACCGGGATCCTTTCGGATCCCGGCAGAGGTTTGATGGAATTACTTGCGGTTGGGCAGCTTGGTGGTCTGACCGGCCTCATAGGCTTCCAGACGCTCGTCGATGATCTCCTGATAGCCGGCGTCCAGGTATTCCTGAGACAGCTGGGCATACAGAGCATCGAACTCGGCCGGATCACACTTCACCAGCTTGGCATAGGCTTCCTGATACATGCTCAGCAGGGTGGCGCTGTATTCAGCCTCAGACTCGATAGCCACGGCGAAGATGGGATCGGAATAGGCATTGCCGGCGTCGGCCACGGCCTTGACGTTCTTATACCAGTTGTCGATCATCATCTGCGTGAAGTCCTGGGGCAGACCCTGAGGAGCGATGGCGCGGATGCTGTCTTCGATGGAACCGACGACCTTGGAGGCATGCACCAGGCAGGTCATGTCGATGTTCATGTTGTGGTTCAGCATCTTGTCGCCCATGTAAGCGCCGTCCACAACGGGCAGACCGTTCTCACCCATGGTGTAGGTGACGCCTTCCTCGCCGTTCTCCAGCACGAACAGGTTCTCTTCCTGGATCATCCACTCCATCAGCATCCAGGCAGCCTTCAGCTGATCCTCGGTAGCATAGGAGGAGAAGCCAACGATCATACCAAAGGGATTGTCAGCACGGTTGCGGGCGGTAGCAACGCCTTCCTCTTCCACCTGATAGGCAGAAACGATAGCCAGCTCGGCGCCGGGGTTGTTCTCATAGAAAGCGTTCAGCCAGGCAACGTTGGCAGCGAAATAGCCGCCGTAGGAGAAGGTCTTGCCGTTGATGAAGTCAGTCTGCAGCTGATCGGTAGCGGCGCCGACGGTGTTCTCGGCCAGATCAAACTCGGAGGAATACCAGCCCTGATGATATTCAGCGTTGGTACGCTTCAGCAGGCGGTAGGTGGGCTCCCAGGACAGGGAAGCGGTGCCCAGAGAGCAGTGCTGCGCCCACTCGGCCTCGTTCAGGTCCTGATCATGATAGGCAAAGTTGGCCACGTAAGCGGCGGAGGGAATGCCCAGGCCCAGAGGAGCGGTGTCGGTCAGGCCGGCAGCAATGATCTTGTTGATGGCGTCGGAGTACTCGGCGTAGGAGGCAGGCACATGGTCATAGCCCACGGCGCGCAGCCAGTCCATACGGCACACGGTGTACCAGGTGTAACCGGTGTTGTAGTAGGGACGCTCGGTCAGCACGAAGTAGGTCTCACCGTTGATGTCGGTGTAGTTCAGCTGGTTGTTCTCCACCATCTTGGCATAGAAGGTGGGAGCAACTTCCTTGAACTTCTCCAGGTCGATAACCTGCATGGCGCCGTCGGTAGCCCACTGGGCAACCTTGGGATAATCATACTCCATCATGATGGTGGGAGTATCCTCGGCAGCAATCAGCAGGGAGTACTTGGTCATAACGTCGCCGCGGGGGATGGCAACATACTTGACCTCGATGTTGTACTTGTCGCCGAATTCCTTCTGGATCCACTGAGTCCAGTAGTTGTCGTCGACGGCGGGATAGCCGGTCTTGGAGCGGTCATACACGGGAACGGTGATGGTGACCTTCTCCGCGAAGGGGGTCCATTCGGGCGTGGCGGCATGAGCAAAGGAAGCCATGCTCAGCACGAGCACCAGAGCCAGAACCAGGGAAACGATGCGCTTCATTGTGGTTCCTCCTTGAATGATATTGATAATGACGCGTCTACGCACGTCACTATTCCAAAGTTGGGATCAGCCCTTGACGGCGCCGATCATGGCGCCCTTGACGAAGTACTTCTGCACGAAGGGATAGACCATAATGATCGGCAGCGTGGCGAACATAACCACAGCGGACTGCAGCACTTCAGGCGTACTGGTCGCAGCGGCAGCCTCGGAAAGGCTGACGGCGTCCGCGCCGGAGTTCAGCACCATGTTGGACAGCAGATACTGCAGGGGCTGCAGAGACTTGGTGGTGATGTAGTACTTGGCGTCCGCATAGGCATTCCAGCGGCCTACGGCATAGAACAGGGACAGGGTGGCGATGATGGGCTTGGACAGCGGGATAACCACCTTGCCCAGCACCTGGAAATGGGATGCGCCGTCCAGATGCGCTGCCTCATACAGACTGTCCGGAATGGTGGACGAGATGAAGGAACGCATGATCAGCATATTATAGGGAGAGAAGGCCAGAGGCAGAACCAGCACCCACATGGTATTCAGCAGTCCCAGATCCTTGTAAAGCAGATACTCGGGGATCAGGCCCGCGCTGAAATACATGGTGAACATAAGGATGAAAGCGAAGAATGAACGGCCCTTCAGGTTCTTGATGGCAAGCGGGAAAGCCGCCAGCGTAGTAACCACCATACCGACGATGGTGAACAGCAGCGTCATGATGATGGTATAGCCCATGGAGTAGGTCAGCTGACCATCCTTGAAAATGGATACATAGGCCTGAAAGGTCACGTCGATAGGCCAGAGATAGACCTTCTTGGACATGACGGCGGTATCAGAGGAGATACTCTTCGCCGCCACATGGATGAAGGGCAGAATGCAGGTCAGGGACAGAAGCAGGATCACAAATGCGATGACAAAGTCCGCAAAGCGCACACGGTTGATGCCGTGCCAGATGTTATCCTTCCTGACGACGTTCTTTTCATTTGCAGCCATGATGATCTTCCTCCTTTCCTTACAGCAGTCCGTCTTCGCCAAGCTTCTTGGAAACCTTATCTGCAGTCAGCACCAGCAGCAGACCGACCAGGGACTGGAACAGACCAACGGCCGTAGCACGGCTGAAGTTGGAGCCCGCAAGACCCTTTTCATAGATGTAAATAGCCAGCTGATACTGGAAGTCCTTGACCTGCACGTTTCCAAATGCATCCAGACGCTCGAAGTTGGAGCCCATCACGCGGCCGAGATTCATGATCAGCAGCGTAACCATCGTGCCGCGGATGCAGGGCAGCGTCACGCTCCAGATCTTGCGCAGGCGGCCTGCTCCGTCGATGGTCGCAGCCTCGTACAGCTCCGCATCAATGCCGGTAATCGCCGCCAGATAGATGATGGAGCCCCAGCCCATGTTCTGCCACACGCCGATGAGCAGATAGGTCGCAGCCCAGTGCCACTTCTCCGTCAGGAAGGGAATGCCCTTGTCGATCCATCCAAGATCACGGAAGAGGATGTTGATCAGACCGGTTTCGGGCTTGAACAGATTCAGCGCCACGCTGGCAATGATGACCCAGGACAGGAAGTGCGGAAGATACAGGATCGTCTGGGACACGCGCTTGAAGCGGTTGAACCGCAGCTCGTTGAGCAGCAGCGCGAGGATGATCGGCACTGGGAAGCCCACCAGAAGATCAAGGAAGTTGAAGGCGAGAGAATTCTTCAGGGCACGGAGGAAATCCTTGTCGCGGAAGATCTTCTCAAAGGTTTCAAAGCCCACCCACTTGCTGCCTGCATAGCCCTTGGCAGGCTTGTAATTCATGAATGCAATACGCAGTCCGGGATAGGCCGCATACTTGAAGATGATCACAAACAGGACAGGAACGATGAGCATCAGGTAAAGCTGCCAGTTATTCCTGAAATAAACGCCGAACAGCTTCAGCCTGCGTTTGCGCAGATCTTGCGCCACGGTCTTGTTTTCCATCATAAGCATCTCCTCCTGCGTTTGATAAAGAGCATACTCGTCTTATATTTGTATTATAAAGCTGCGTTCAACGCTGTTCTAACCATTTTCGTTTCAATACTATGCAAAAACGACTTTTTACTGGTGCAAATGATCAAAAATGCATAGTTTTGAACCCACAGCATTCGAAACGTATTGTGCAATTACAATAAATACCACAAAAGAGATATATCATTTTCAACTTTCGGTTCTGTCAGAGGAACCATGTTTTTACCACATCCTGCCTTGAATCAGTCACCTTTTCTGCGCCATACTATGGTTGAAAAACCATCAAAGGGAGGCCGTGACCATGCGCGCAACAGGTATCGTCCGCAGAATTGACGAGCTCGGACGGGTTGTTATTCCCAAGGAAATCCGCCGCACTCTTCGAATCCGGGAGGGCGACCCGCTGGAGATTTACACCGACCGCGACGGAGAGGTGATTCTGAAGAAGTATTCCCCTATCGGCGAAATGTCGTCCTTTGCAAAGGATTATACTGAATCGTTGTTCCGTTCGCTGGGGCATATCGCCTGCATTGTCGACCGCGATCAGGTGGTCGCAGCCAGCGGCGTGAGCAAAAAGGAGCTGTGGGACAAACCCATCTCCCGCGATCTGGAGCAGGCGATCGCCGCTAGACAGACCGTCGCACTGAACCGTCATCAGGGCAGCAGAACCATTGCTGTGGCCAATGACGACGACCAGAACCAAAGCTACACCGCACAGGTGATCTCCCCCATTATTGCAGACGGCGAAGCAATCGGCGCCGTGCTGCTGATGAGCAGGGAGCAGAACGCACGTATGGGGGACACCGAACTTAAGGTCGCTGAAACCGCTGCCGGCATCGTCGGCCGCCAGATGGAGCAATAACGGCTTCTTCTCCGCCGTCTGCAATATGCAGACGGTATTTTTTATGTTCATCAATGTGAAAAGATGCTCCGGGACTGGAAATCAGCCATATTTTGTCGTATAATGTATTTGGTAGTTTTTGTCTTCCAATCAACAAGGAGGTGTCAGCATGAAGCATTGTGAAAAGCGTACCCGGATTCCACTGGTGATGTGGCTTCTTGCCGGAGTCGGTCTCGCCGCTCTGTTCGTTATTGCAATGCGGTATGCGATTGTTCCCCTGCTTGTGATGCTTGGAGGCATGGTATGAAGACTTTTCTTCGCTGGCTTGCAAAGCTGCTGACCACCGCAGCGGCAGTTTTGCTGACCATCGTCCTTCTCCCCTATGCATCGGATCTTATGACCGCATATCTGCCCGACCTGTCCGGCGCAGCCAGGAATATCTCCGTAACCCTGTCGCGTAATCTGCAGGAAACAGGCCGGCTCGAGGTTATGCTTGCGCAGGAGGAGGGCGTGCTTGAATCCAGTACGGAAGCACTCTTCCTCGGCACCGTACAGAAGGTTTCTGTCCAATATATATACCGCGCCAGCGTAGGTATTGATCTGACCCGCGTGCAGGTGAAGGTGCAGGGACGCGTCGTGACGCTGCTGCTTCCCGAGCCTGAGATTCTCAACGATTCCCTTGAACCCGGACAGATCGTCCGCGATGATTTCTGGTACCCGCTGACGGATACGCGTCTTCAGAAACTGATTGAGGATGAAAAGCTCCGCTGCCGCAGCCGCTATCTGTCAGAGCAGGCCGATTCCTCCCTGCTGTGGGACTATACGGTTTCAGCGCTGAGCAACACCGTCGCCCAATGGCTGGGAGTGCATGACGAAGGCGTCACAATACGCTACGAAAGGCTTGCTGATTCACCCGCATACCCGGTCACAGAATGACGAAGCCTGTTCTTTTCCTGCATCTGTCTTGACATCTGCAGTATCAGGTGTATAATATGGTGTGCATATTTATTCACCATTTTGCATATTGCAAGGAGGATTATGCAATGGCACATACTATTTTTATCGACGGCAAGGACGGTACCACCGGCCTTCGCATCTTTGACCGGCTATCCGCCCGCCCCGACGTTACGGTCATTACGCTGGATGAAGCGCGACGAAAGGATCCCGACGCCCGCCGCGGATGCATCCACGCTGCAGATATCGCTATTCTCTGCCTGCCAGACGCTGCCGCGCGGGAATCCGTTGAGCTTGCCCGAGGCAGCAACACCCGCATTCTTGACACTTCCACGGCCCATCGTACGGCTGACGGCTGGGCCTACGGTTTCCCCGAGCTGTCCGCGAAGCATCGCGACAACGTGGTGAACGGCCGTTTCGTAGCCGTGCCCGGCTGCCATGCCAGCGGCTTCATTGCGCTGATCGCTCCCCTGACCGCCTGCGGCCTCATTCCCTGCGACGCACAGCTCTCCTGCTTCTCCCTGACCGGCTATTCCGGCGGCGGTAAGAAAATGATCGCCCAGTATGAGGCGAACGACCGCGACGCCGCGCTGGACAGCCCACGTCAGTACGGCCTTACCCAGATGCATAAACATCTGCCCGAAATGCAGCATGTTTGCGCCCTTGCACACAAACCGATCTTCGCGCCCGTTGTGGCTGATTTCTACAGCGGCATGGAAGTTACCGTTCCCCTGTTCCGCTCTCAGCTGCGCTGCGGCGAGCATCCTCTGCAGGAGATCGCTGATGCGCTGCGGAAGCATTATGCGGATAGTCCCGTCGTACGCGTACTGACCGGGGATGACGTTACTGCGCTGAACGGCTTCGTGGCCTCCAACGCGCTTTCCGGACGCGACGGCATGGAGCTGATGGTTCTGGGCAACGACGAGCGGATTCAGCTGACCGCGCGCTTCGACAATCTGGGCAAGGGCTCCTCCGGCGCGGCGCTTCAGTGCCTGAATCTGATGCTCGGCGCGAATGAGACCGAGGGACTGAATCTCTGATATTTTTTGTTTGAGGATGGAAGGAGTTTATCATATGGAACATATTTCCGGCGGCGTTTGCGCCGCAAAGGGCTTTAAGGCCAGCGGTGTACATTGCGGCGTGCGCAAGAACCGCACCAAGCGCGACCTGAGCATGATCTTCAGCGAGGTTCCTGCCTCTGCAGCAGCCGTATATACCCAGAATCTTGTCAAGGGCGCGCCTATCTACGTCACGCAGCGCAATATCGCCGACGGCGTGGCTCAGCTTGCCCTGTGCAACAGCGGCAATGCCAATACCTGCAACGCCGACGGCGAAGCGGTTGCATGGCAGATGTGCCAGTTGGCGGCTGAAGCCTCCGGCGTGAAGCCTGAGGACGTGATCGTGGCGTCCACCGGCGTGATCGGTCAGCCCCTGCCCATTGAGCCCATCGCCCGGGGCGTGAAGCCCCTGTTCGAGGCTCTGTCTGCTGATGGAAGCCATGACGCGGCAGAAGGCATCATGACTACCGACACCCGCCTGAAGGAGGTTGCCGTGTCCTTCAGCGTGGACGGGGTAACCTGCGTGCTGGGCGGCATCGCCAAGGGCAGCGGCATGATTCATCCCAACCTGGCCACGATGCTGGTCTTCCTGACCTGCGACGCGGCCATCTCCCCTGCCATGCTCCGCAAGGCGCTTTCCGAGGACGTGAAGGACACCTTCAACATGGTGTCCGTGGACGGCGATACTTCCACCAACGATATGGTGTCCATCATGGCCAACGGCCTTGCCGGCAACAAGCTGATCGACAGCGAGGGCGAAGCATACGATGCTTTCTGCGCCGCACTGAACGAGGTTACCTCGACTCTCTGCCGGATGATTGCCCGGGACGGCGAAGGCGCTTCCCGTCTGCTCACCTGCGAGGTCAGGGGCGCAAAGACCCTGAAGGACGCTCGCCTGTGCGCCAAGTCCGTGGTTTGCTCCAGCCTGTTCAAAGCAGCCGTCTTCGGCGCGGACGCAAACTGGGGCCGCGTATTGTGCGCGCTGGGCTATTCCGGCGCGGAGCTGAACGTTGCCGCCGTGGATGTAACCTTCCGTTCCTCCGCAGGCAGCATCACCGTTTGCAGTATGGGTTCCTCCGTCGACTTCTCCGAGGAGCTGGCCAAGCAGATTCTGCTGGAGGATGAGGTTGAGGTGCTTATCACCCTTCGCGACGGCGAAGCCTCCGCCACCGCCTGGGGCTGCGACCTTACCTATGATTATGTGAAGATCAACGGCGATTACCGCACCTGATCCCGCTTATTTTGGAGGATGTGAAGCATGAACCAGGAAATCACCAATGCGCAGCGTGCGCAGGTTCTGGTAGAGGCACTGCCCTATATCCAGAAATATTATGGCAAGATCATTGTGGTCAAGTACGGCGGCAACGCCATGATCAACGAGGAACTCAAGCATGACGTGATGCGCGACATGGTGCTGATGCACCTCATCGGCGTCAAGGTGGTGCTGGTACACGGCGGCGGTCCCGAAATCTCCGCCATGCTCAAGCGCGTGGGCAAGCAGTCCGAGTTTGTGGACGGACTGCGCGTGACCGACGAAGAAACCAGTGAAATCGTGCAGATGATCCTTGCCGGCAAGATCAACAAAAGCCTGGTGGGCAAGCTGGAGATGCTGGGCGGCAAGGCTATGGGCATCTGCGGCGCCGACGGCGGGCTGATCGAAGCCAGCATGATCGACGAGCGTCTGGGCTATGTGGGCGAGGTGAAGAAGATCAATCCCCAGCCCATTCTGGATCTGCTGGACAACGGCTATATCCCCGTTATCTCCACCATCGGCTACGACAGGAACGGCCATGTGTACAATATCAACGCCGATACCGCAGCCGCAGCCATCGCAGCTTCCCTGCATGCAGAAAGCCTGATCTCCATGACCGACACCTTAGGCCTGCTGATGGATCCCAAGGATCCCGACAGCCTGATCCGACGCATCGACCTCAAGGGCTGCGAAAAGCTCAAGGAAGAAGGCGTGATCTCCGGGGGCATGATTCCCAAGGTGGATTGCTGCACCAAGGCTATCCGGGAGGGCGTGCGCAAGGTATTCATCATCGACGGACGTGTTCCTCACGCGCTGCTGATTGAAACCCTGACCAACGAAGGCGCAGGCACCATGTTCAAGAAGGAGCTGTAAGCCATGCAGACAAAACAGACAGACCTCAACTATGTAGCCAACACCTATGGCCGTTTTGACGCTGCCTTCGCCAGCGGCAGCGGCGCATCCTATACGGATGAAGACGGCAGGAAGTATATTGACTTCGGCACCGGCATCGGCGTGACGCTCTTCGGCGCTTGTGACCCCGAGTGGGTTGCCGCCGTCACCACCCAGCTGACCACGCTCGGCCATACATCCAATCTGTATTACACCGCCCCTCAGGCTCAGCTTGCCCGGCTTCTTTGCCAGCGTACCGGTATGAAAAAGGTTTTCTACGGCAATTCCGGTGCGGAAGCCAACGAGTGCGCGCTGAAGGTAGCCCGTCGCTACGGCAAGGACAAGGGACGCCATGTGATTGTTACCCTGCGCAACAGCTTCCACGGCCGTACCATCGCGACGCTGGCAGCTACCGGTCAGGATAAGTTCCACGCCCACTTCGGTCCCTTCCCGGAGGGCTTCCGCTATGTGGACGCCAATAATCCCGCCCAGTTGGACGAAGCCTTTGCCGCAGGCGACGTGTGCGGACTGCTGATGGAGCTGGTACAGGGCGAAGGCGGCGTAATCCCGCTGGAAAAGTCTTATGTGCAGCATGCAGCGCAGCTGTGCAGCGAGCACGACGCACTGCTGATGATCGATGAAGTACAAACCGGTAACGGCCGCACCGGCAGCCTGTACGCCTTCCAGCAGTACGGCATCCTGCCGGACGTGGTCACTACAGCCAAGGGACTGGGCGGCGGTCTGCCCATCGGCGCCTGCATGATGGGTGAAAAGTGTGAATTCACGCTGGGTAAGGGTGATCATGGCAGTACCTACGGTGGAAATCCGGTCTGTGCCGCCGCTGCCCTGAACGTTATCAGCCGGCTGAACGAAGAAGTCTTCGAGGGCGTAAAGGAGCGCGAAGCCTTTATCCGCAAGGAGCTGGAAGGTGTAAGGGGCGTAAACGGCGTGACAGGCATGGGTCTTATGCTTGGTCTGAGCGTTGACAAGCCCGCCGGTGAAATCGCTGCCGCCTGCCTCAAGGACGGCCTGATGGTACTCACCGCCCACGAAAAGGTGCGTCTGCTGCCTCCCCTGAACATTTCTTTTGAGGATCTCCGGCAGGGAATTGATATCCTGAAGAAGAATCTTTAACTGCATAAGACGTTGACAAGAAAACGCGCTGTCCCCATTCCGGCAGCGCGTTTCTTTCAGGAGGAAAACAGATGAAGGATTTGCTCGCCTGGCATCGGGAACGCTTCGGTCTCATGCAGGACGAGGATGCGGTTAAGCTGATCTTTCAGGCGATGCAGGGCTGCGGGCATCTGCTTGGCCCGGAGGAAGCGGTAGAAATGCGGATCATCGACGAGGAAGCCGTGCTCCTCCCCGATCCTAAGGAAGCGCTGTTCGATCCGCTGGGCAAAGCGTATGTGCGGCTCAATCTCCGCCGTGCGATGGCGGAGGGGATCGCTCCGCGCCATATCGCCCGGATGATGAAGATCACCTGCGACAGACTCACGCCAGCTTCCCGCGAAGATGTGGTTCGGGCCGTCGCTGCGCTGAAGGAACCGGGGCTTGCCTCTGCCGCACAGCGATTGCTTGATGAACCGCAGTGGCTTCCCAGCCATTCGCAGCAGTATCACGCCGCCTATTCGCCTGCCTACCGGGTCGTCTCCTCTGCGCTGACTCCCCTGCTTCCGCTGCTTTGCGCCTGCGGAAAGCTTGATTCGCAGCGTCTCTCCGTCATTTGCATCGACGGTCCCTGCGGCAGCGGAAAAAGTACCCTTGCCGCGCTGCTGCAAAGGATTACCGGCGCAGCGCTGGTTTCCATGGATGACTTTTTCCTGCCGCACGGGCGCAAAACGCCGGACAGGCTTGCGCAGCCCGGCGGAAACGCCGACTGGGAGCGGGTAATCCACGAGGTGCTGGAACCCGCCGCAGCAGCCGGCCGCATTGAATATCGCCCCTACAACTGCCATACCGACCGTTATGATCCGCCGGTTGTTCTGAAGCCGAAGCGTCTGCTGATTCTCGAAGGCAGTTACTCCCTCCTGCCGCAAATCTCCCGCTTTGCAGATCTGCGCGTATTTCTGACTGTGGATGAAGCCTCGCAGCTGGAAAGAATCCGAAACCGCGACGGCGATGATTATCTGCCTGTATTCCAGAGCAGGTGGATTCCGCTGGAGAGGGCTTATCACGCTGCTTACGGATTGCCGGACAAGGACTGCCTTGTCGTTGATACCTCCTGCGTACAGGCAATGTAATCAACCGTCCGCCGCTGCGCCGCGTTCATGCGCTGCAGCACGGCTCTGTACTGACCGCGATGGATGGGCGGCGGCGTATATGCAGGGATCGTCTGTGCCGCCGGAGACCTTTGTTCCTCCGGAGCATGCAAAGGCTGCGGGTGCTCCTGCGGTTCTATCTCCCGGAGGCTCGTCTGCTCCCTCGGCTGCTGCGTCTGCCACCATATCCACTGCTCCATCTGCTCTCTTGTATCCAGAGCAGCGAAGGGCGAAACTGCCGATGGTTTTTCTTTCATTCCCCTATTCCTCCTTCCCGCGTATGCTGCAGGCTATGCCGGAAGAACCACGGAGGTGCTATTCATGCTGATGGACAATACCATGCCCATGCAGATTGAAGGCCGTGAGATCGTGTTTTTCAATCAACGCAGCGAAAAATGGACTCATCCCTATCCCTATGAAGGACACGGAAATCTGAAGAATTCCGGCTGCGGCATCTTTGCGCTGTGTCACTGTGCGCAGTGGCTCACCGGCGAGGTTCCGAGCGCGGAAGATCTGGCGGATTTCTCTGTCCGCTGGGGAGGTCGCGGCGATGACGGAACAGATCGTCCCGCTCTTCTGCACGCGCTGATGGTGCACAACCGTGCCGCAGAGCTTGGCTTCCGTTACGAAGAGGACGGGCTGCTGAACGACAAGGACAAGCTCTTTGATTTCCTGATCAGCGAACGTGGCGTATGCATGGGCAATATCCGTGTAGGTCACATTGTGACCTTTGTAGCCGCACGTGAGAAGGACGGCGATCGTCAGCTGCTGGTTATCGACAGCCACTCCGAAAGCATGGATCCCCGGGTACTTCACGGCGTCAGGAAGAGTCTTCCCCAGACCATGCTGACATGGCGCGAGGAGGCCGGCCTGCGTCAGAGCTGCGCCGCCTTCTGGGTGGATATTGCGCTTGCCCGGGATTACAATCTGCTGCACCGCATCGACTGACAGGAGGTAGAGAAGCATGGAGAAAATCAAACTATCCAACGGCAAATGCACCGCGGAGATTCAGCTGCAGGGCGCGCAGATCACATCCTTCCACGGCCCCGACGGCCGCGAGGTCATCTGGCAGGCGGATCCTTCCGTGTGGGCGTCCCACGCCCCGGTGCTGTTCCCCATCTGCGGTTCCGTAGCGGACGGCGTCATCAGGATTGAAGGCAAGCCTTACACTATGCCCAAGCACGGCTTCAGCCGCAAGCCTGAGTACGAGGTGCTCAAGCAGGGCGATGATTTTGTGGAGCTGGCCCTCTATCCCTCCGAGGAAACCCGTGCCATGTATCCCTTCGATTTCGTCTTCCATGTGACCTACACCCTGCTGGAAAACGGTTACGTCACCGCCTTTACGGTGGAGAACAATTCCGACCGCGTGATGCCCTTCTGCGTAGGCGGACACCCCGCCTTTATTGTCCCGATGGAAGAAGGCGCGCGTTTCACGGACTACCAGCTTGTTTTCCCGCAGGTGGAAGAAGGCAAAAACCTGCTTGCTCCCGGCGGATATCTCATCAGCGGCTTTGAATACATGGATTGCTTCCACAACAGCGATACGCTTCCTCTGTCCCACAAGCTTTTCGACGAGCATGATGCGCTGATCTTTGCTGATCTTAAGAGCCGAAGCGTCAAGCTGGTAAACCGCAATTCCGGCAAAGGTCTTCTTTTTGAATTCCCAAAGCTGGAGGTGTTGGCTGTCTGGACGATGCCCGGCAAGCATGCGCCTTATGTGTGTCTTGAGCCCTGGCACGGCATGCCTGCTACCGTGGAAGAAAGCGGTGATTTTGAAAACAAGCCCTTTGCCACGCTTCTTGAGCCCGGCCGCAGCTGGCAAGCGTCCTTCACCACAACCCTGATCGACTGATATGCAAAAGACCCTCCCTAATACAGGGAGGGTCTTCGTATGTACGGCTTGGGAGCTTTACTCTTCCACCTTGATTTCGGGAACAACTTCCTCTTCGGCTTCGGGAGCAGCCTCTTCTTCGGGAATAGCTTCTTCCTCAACCACGATCACAGGAACCTCGGCAGACTCTTCTGCTTCTTCCTGATCGTCATCGCCTTCTACAGCGTCTTCGATCTTTTCTGCCACGTCCTCAATCACGTCTTCCACCTTCTCGGCGAAATCCTCCACCTTCTCGGCAAAGGTCTTCTCCTCGGCGGGCTCTTCCTTCTCTTCGGGAGCAGGAGTGGGAACAGCCCTGGCGGCGGCCTTCTGGGCACGGATCTCGCCCAGCTCGGTCTCCAGACCATGAAGCTCCTTCAGCAGAGCATCCAGCTCGGCAGGGAACTGTTCGCCCTTCTGCCACAGCTCATAGGACTTGGCGCCAAAATCCTTTAGGATTTCCGCACGGCGGTTCACCACGTTCATTTCGTTAACCTTATACTTGGTGTTGGCAGCAATCTTGGTTGCGGTATCGCTGATCGCCTCCATACCCTTCATCCAGATGCCCTTCAAACCCTTGGTCATGTCTGCCATGTTTGTCACTCCTTCGAAAACTGTCGTTTTTGTTTATATTCTATGGCAGCAACGCACATTCCTGCCACAAATCACAATTTACCAGTAAAGCATCAGCTTGCCCGGCTGGATCCTGAACACTGCCTTGTCAAGCGGGAGAATCTCGCCGTCTACATTCAGGCGCATGCCCTTGGAAATAATCTCTACCTCGCTGCAGCGGTAGTGCGTGGTGATCTTGAAGGAAAGTACCTTGCCCAGCAGCAGACCAGGCAGATAATAGGGAATCTGCCAGCGCTTGCGGTCTTCCACCACAACCAGATCAAACTTGCCGTCATCGGCAGATGCATCCGGGCAGATCGCAATGCCGCCGCCAATGAAGCGTCCGTTGGCCACCGCGCAGATCAACACGTCCTTTTCCTGCGTTTTTCCGTCGGCAGTAAAGCGCACATGCGCAGGCGTGTGATGGAAAATACCGCGAACAAGGCCGATCAGATAAGGCAGGATGCCGCGAAAGTACTTCTTTGCCGCAAGCGTGTAATCCAGAACAGTTACGTCAAAGCCGGTACCGCAAACATTCAGGAACAGCTTGTCGTTCATGCTTCCCACGTCCACAGGCCGCGGCTTGTGCGACAGAATGAATTCGAGCGCGTCCATAGGTTTTCTGGGAATCGCAACAGTCTTGATGAAATCATTGCCCGTGCCTGCAGGAATGATTCCAAAGGGTACCGCGGAATCCAGCAGACCGCTGGCGACCTCGAAGGCTGTGCCGTCGCCGCCCACAGAGATCACCGCCTCGCAGGCCTGATCCGCCGCAGCTCCGGCTGCAAGCTCCGTTGCGTGACCGGGATACTCGGTATATACAAGACGGTACTCGACGCCCTTTTCATCAAGACAAGTCCTGATCTGATCCGCCGTTTTCCGGGCAAATCCATTGCCTGCAACAGGGTTGACGATAAATACAAACATGAGGTTCAGCCTCTCTTCTTCATACTTAACGACACTATGCTACCTTTTTTCGGCAAAATAATCAAGTATTTTTTGCAATTCCGTATACAGGATTTGTCTTTTAGTCAGGATATTAGCGATATTTTGCATTTTTATGCAGCAGAAAGTCAGTTTTCTCTTGACATTACTGAAGAAGAGTCGTATAATCAGTTCCGTTCCAATAAATAAGGAGGAAATCAATATGAAGAAGCTGTTTGCCCTTGTTCTGACCCTGATGATGCTGCTGACCAGCGTCTCCGCCATGGCTGAAACCCTGACCATGTGCACCAATGCATCCTTCCCTCCCTACGAGTATGTGGACGGCGACAAGGTTGTCGGCATCGATGCTGACATCGCCGCTGCGATCTGCGCCGAGCTGGGCTATGATCTGGAGATCTTGGACATCGAGTTTGACGCCATCATCCCCGCCGTGGTTTCCGGCAAGGCTGATTTCGGCATGGCCGGCATGACCGTGACCGAGGAGCGTCTTCAGAACGTTGCCTTCTCCCTGTCCTACGCCACCGGCGTGCAGTCCATCATCGTTCGCGAGGGCTCTGAAATCACCTCTTACGACGTGCTTGCCGCCGAAGGCGCCAAGTACAAGGTTGGCGTTCAGATGGCCACCACCGGTGACATCTACGCCTCTGACGAGTTCGGCGACGACCGCGTTGTCCGCTTCAACAACGGCAACGACGCCACCATGGCTCTGCTGAACGGCAAGATCGACTGCGTGATCATCGACAACGAGCCCGCCAAGGCTTACGTTGCCGCCAACGAGGGTCTGGTCATTCTGGACACCGCCTACGCCGTGGAAGACTACGCCGCCTGCTTCTCCAAGAACAGCCCCGAGCTGGTTGAGAAGTTCAACACCGCTCTGCAGAAGCTGATCGACGACGGCACCGTCGCTGCGATCGTAGCCAAGTACATCAAGGCTGAGTAATTCCCAACGTTCATCAATGAAGGGAGCGGCATAAGTCGTTCCCTTCTTTCCTTATTTTTGCACTGTACTTCATAGAGGAGGTTGACAGGGTGGAAGGTATCCTTGCCTGGTTTGAGAGCATCAAAGCAGACTTCATCCTGAATTTCATCACCAAGGACCGCTGGCTGCTTCTGGCCAAGGGACTTGGCAATACGCTGCTGATGACGGTCTACGCGCTGCTGATCGGCGTGGTCATCGGCATTGTCATCGCGGTTATTCGCAGCACCTGGGATCTCAACAGCAGCCGCATGAAAAACCCTGTCGGCAAGTTCATATTCAGCATTCTCAATAAAATCGCCGTCATCTACACCACGGTGCTTCGCGGCACCCCCATGGTGATTCAGCTGCTGATTCTTTACTACGTCGTCTTCGCCTGGTCCAGTGAGGGCCTGCTGGTGGCTTCTCTGTCCTTCGGTCTGAACTCCGGCGCTTATGTGGCGGAGATCTTCCGCGGCGGCATCATGTCCATTGACAAGGGACAGTTTGAAGCCGGCAACAGCCTTGGCTTTAATTACATCCAGACCATGTGGTACATCATCGCCCCCCAGATGTTCAAGAATGTGCTGCCCACGCTGGCTAACGAATTCATTGTGCTTCTGAAGGAGACCTCCATTGCTGGTTATGCTACGGTCAACGACCTGACCTACGCCGGCAACCGCATCCGCGGCGTTACCTACTCCCCCTTCATGCCTCTGATCGCCGTTGCGCTGATCTATCTGGGCCTGGTCATGATTCTCACCCACTTTGTAGGCAAGCTGGAAAGGAGGCTGCGTCAGAGTGATAACCGTTAAGAATCTTCAGAAGAGCTTCAACAATCTTCACGTGCTGCGCGGCATTGACCAGCACATCGGCAAGGGAGATAAGGTTGTGCTGATCGGACCCTCCGGATCCGGCAAGACCACTTTTCTGCGCTGCCTGAATCTGCTGGAGGTGCCTACCGGAGGCAGCATCTGTTTTCACGGTCAGGAGATTACCGACGCCAAATGCGATATCAACAAGGTGCGCATGCAGATGGGCATGGTATTCCAGCAATTCAACCTCTTCCCTCACCTGACCATCATGGACAACATCACCCTTGGTCCGAGGAAGCTGCTGGGCGTATCCAAGGCAGACGCAGAGGAGCAGGCCATGAAGCTGCTGGCTCGTGTCGGTCTGCAGGAGAAGGCCCGGAACTATCCCCGACAGCTGTCCGGCGGTCAGCAGCAGCGAATTGCCATTGTGCGCGCACTGGCCATGAATCCTGAAGTGATGCTCTTCGACGAGCCCACCTCCGCTCTCGACCCCGAAATGGTCGGCGAAGTGCTGGACGTGATGAAGCAGCTTGCCGAAGACGGCATGACCATGGTGGTCGTAACCCATGAGATGGGCTTTGCCCGCGAGGTTGCGGATCATGTGATCTTCATGGATGAGGGCGTTATTGTGGAGCAGGGCCCGCCGGAGCAGATCTTCGGAAATCCCCAGCAGCAGCGTACCCGCGATTTTCTGCGCAAGGTGCTGAAATGATGACGATCAAGCCCGGCATCTACCGCCACTTCAAAGGTAACCGGTATGAAGTAATCGGCATCGCAAAGCACTCTGAAACACTGGAGCCCATGGTTGTCTATCGTGCGCTTTACGGAGACGGAGGATTTTGGGTTCGCCCTGCATCCATGTGGCTGGAAACAGTGGAACGCAATGGACAGACCTTTCAGCGGTTTACACTGGAAGAAGAAGCATAATCAAACCCGCAGCGCATCAGCATCAGGCTGTACGCTGCGGGTTTTCATTTTTTTCGCTATGCGAAAATATGCGCAAGATCCATGAACAAACACATTTGTTACCCGTTGTTATCTTCTGCGTTCCATTCCATATACCGCCGGTACGTGGCAAAGCCCTCCTGCTCATAAAAAGCAAGCGCGCCCTCGTTGAAGCTCCACATATTGAGCTCAACCCTGCTGATTCCTCTTTCTGCTGCATAGCGTTTGATCCACGTCATCAATTCATGCCCCACGCCCTGACGATGACAGGCCGTATCGACACCGAACTCCGATACCTCGATAAACTGCATAGGCAGCCGGTAAACAGATTCGGGAATGGACTTGTACCGGAGCATGGCAAATCCAAGGATCGCCCCGTCCCTCTCGCATACGACAAGCTCCGTGTCTTCCTGCTGCATATAGGCATGGGCCACGTCCGCAATCTCCTGCACAAAGCCCGCCTTGAACACATGCGGAAGATGCGCTATATGCAGATCATTCACCTGCTTTCGCAGCTCGTTGACGCGAGTCAAGTCCTCATTTGCGGCAAATCTGATCATCCCAAGCCCTCCGTTTCATCATCTTTTCCAACATCTTACCACAAAACAAGACACCGCACAATCAACCGCAGGGCTAATGGATGCAAAAAGGCGGCGCTCCGTTCAGGAACGCCGCCAGTCATATTTGCTTGTATTACGCCTTCATGACGCGCTCAGCAATCTGCGCGCCGGTCAGGCCGTAGGCCTTCAGCAGGTCAGCAGGCTTGCCGGACTGGCCGAACTCATCGTTGATGCCAATCTTCTCGAAATGCTTGAGACCCATGCCGCACAGGGAGGAGGCCACAGCGTCGCCCAGACCGCCGATGATGGAGTGCTCTTCCACGGTAAACACCTTGCCGCACTTGGCCGCGTATTCACGGGTCAGTTCCTCATCGAAGGGCTTCAGGGTATGATGGGACACCAGCGCAGCATCGATTCCGTTATCGGCCAGAATTTGCACGGCCTCCAGGCAGTGCTCCAGCATGATGCCGCAGGTGAAGATGACGCAGTCCTTGCCGTCCTTGATCACGTTGCCCTTGCCCACGGTGAAGGGACGCTCCTCATACACGGGAGAAGGCAGACGGGCGGTACGGATGAACACGGGGCCGTCGATCTCCGCAGCGGCTTCCACGCACTTGTAGCACTCTGTCGCATCGGAGGGAACGAACACGGTCATATTGGGCAGCACGCGCATAATGGCGATATCCTCAATCGCCTGATGAGAGCCGCCGTCCTCGCCCAGGGTAATACCGGCATGGGAGAAACCGAACTTCACGTTGAAGTTGGGATAGCATACGCCGTTGCGGATCTGATCATAGCTACGGCCTGCGAACACGGCGAAGGTAGAGCAGAAGGGAATCAGACCCATGGTGGACATACCGGCGGCCATATCAACCATGTTGGCCTCGGCAATGCCGCAGTCATAGAAACGATCGGGATAGGCCTTCTTGAAGCCGTTGGTCATGGTAGCAGCAGCCAGGTCAGCGTCCAGCACGACCACCTTGTCATTCTTTTCGCCCAGCTTGACGATAGCCTCGCCATAGGCTACGCGGATTGCTTTCTTTTCCATGATCATCAGCCCTCCAGTTCCTTCAGTGCAGCCTCAGCCTGTTCGGCGTTGGGAGCCTTGCCGTGCCAGCCGACCTGACCTTCCATGTAGGAAACGCCCTTGCCCTTAAGCGTATGCAGATGGATCAGACGTGGCTTGCCAGGACAGGCAGGCGCATGCAGAGCGTCCAGCACCTGCTGCATATCGTTGCCGTCAGCCACTTCGATTACGTCATAACCGAAGGCGCGCCACTTGGCGCCTACGTCGCCCAGAGACATGACCTCGTCGTTGGTGCCGTCAATCTGCATGCCATTGTGGTCGAAAATGACGGTCAGGTTGTCCAGCTTGTAGTGAGCAGCGGCCATGGAGGCCTCCCACACGAGACCTTCCTGGCTCTCGCCGTCGCCGATAATGGTATACACATGGCAGGGATTGCCGGTATGCTTGGCGCCCAGCGCCATACCCACGGCAATAGAGATGCCCTGACCCAGAGAACCGGTGGACGCATCCACGCCGGGGCACTTCTTGATATCGGGATGACCCTGCAGGATGCCGCCGTACTGGCGGAACTTGTCAAACGCTTCACGGCCGAAGAAGCCGCGCTCGCACAGCGTACCGTAAAGGCCAGGAGCCGCATGGCCCTTGGACAGCACGAAACGGTCGCGGGTAGGGTTCTTGTCGTCCTGAGGATCAACGCCCTTCATTACGTCAAAATACAGGGCAACAAAGGCTTCAGTTGCAGAGAGAGAGCCGCCGGGATGGCCCGCGCCCGCCTTGCTCGTCATGGTGATAATGTTGCGCCTCACCTGACGACAGATGGACTGGAGCTGTTGAATATCCATCGAATTGTACCTCCTCTTTATCCTGCCCCGAAGGGCGGCAAAAACTCCGTATAATAAAATTATAGTAAATCTTCAGTCAGTTGTCAATGATATCAGTCAACAGATCTGGTTTGCAGTCATGCATTTTCTGCTGAATCCTTCACAAGACCACCCGGAGTGCGCAGATATGCCCCGATCACGCTTTCTTCATCTGTAAGGCAAATCTGCTGCTCGCCTGTTCTGACAAAGACAGTTCTCTTCCTCGGATGAAGCATCTTTACCGCATGCCGCAGCGTCAGGGAATCCGATGCATATACAAGACAGCAAGGGTGGGCGGCTTTTTGCTCGAACCGAATCTTCCTGTCCATCAGTTCACGGAGTTCATTCAGCTTTCCGCTGACGGCAGATACGGAGCCGGCATAGATGACAAAGCAGCCCGTACAGGCAAGGGATAGGTTCCAGCCTCCCCTGCTCCACGTCAGCCAAAGATTCAGCATAATCAGCGCTGCCCCTGCCACCGTGCTTACAGAGCGCATCACCGTTCTTGCCGTATCCTCCCGCAGCATGCCGCGCAGCATCAGCATCAGAATTCTACCGCCATCCAAGGGCATAATCGGAAGAAGATTTACCAGCAGAATGGAAAGATTGTTCATAAAACACAGCCGCGCACTCTCCGCATGCAAACAGCCTGCTTTTGCCAGCCACAGGCTTAAGCAGCACAGAGTGAGCGTCATACACGGCCCCACAAGCACAATGCAAAAGCTTTTTAGCGGCGGCACAGCATGATCGTCCCGCATGCGCATCACAGCGCCTACGGGTGTCAGCTCAATGGAATCAGGCGGATAACCGCAGACAGCCGCTGCCAGCGAATGAGCAAGTTCGTGCAGGATGATGGACACGCCAGCAGTCAGCATCAGTCTTCCCTGACCAATCATAAGCACGTAGACCCCGTACAGCAAAACGCCCGCATGCAGGTAAACGACGGTCTCTCCCAATCGGAGAATGCGGATCTTCATTTCGCATGTTCCTTTACCAGCATGGGATCGACGGCGTATCCGTTCCGGCGCACCTCAAGCACCGCCTTCGCACCGTCAACCAGCGTTCCGACCGTATCGCCAATGCAGATTGCGTCGCCCACATTCACGCTGCACTCTGCTAAATTGCCGTACAGAACCGCCATGTTGTCCATCCCGCTGACCTGAACGATACGTTCCTCACCATTGCCGTGATAAACGGCGGTTACCTCACCGTCCATGACCGCCTCCACAGCTCTGCAGGGAGGTTCATAGCTCACATACGGCTCCTGCTCGCTCCAAACATGAACCAGATCCTCCTGACCAAACCCGAGTGCAAGTTCCGGGTGCGTCTGCTCGCCGAAGACCAGCGTTGCTTCGGGAAACAAAGTACTGACAAAGGACAGCTTGCCCAGCTGCTCATCCAGCAGCGTATCACCCGTCACCGCGCTGATGACTGCATCCGTCGTCGGATCAAGCGCCGGCAGTGCTCCGCTACGAAGCGTCGCCGCACAGATCACCAGCGCAGCAGCCACAGCCATATTTTTCAACAATTCCGCACCCGGCATCCGCCTGGGCGTTTCTTTCCATTCCACTTCACTGAAAAGACTGCCTCTTTCCACAGCCTGCAGTTCCTGACGCTTTTCTCCGGATTGAGCGCACATAGAAAATCACCTTCCTCAGGCAAAAGCTATGCCCGGGAAGGCGACTTCATGTCGGTTTTAATATATGCAGACCGGATTCTGTTCCGACTTCAGTCGGCTCAGTCAATGGTCAGCGCGCCGACGGACACCATGCGCTCCAGCGCCTTTGCCAGCGCAATACGTCCGTGGGTATAGGTCAGTCCGCCCTGCAGATAAGCCGTAAAGGGCTCGCGCATGGGTGCATCAGCGCTAAGCTCCACAGATGCGCCGGCAACAAACGTACCTGCCGCCATCACCACCTGATCGGTATAGCCGGGCATCGCCCAGGGCTCCGGCAGCGCCATGCTGTCAATGGGAGAAGCCATCTGGATACCCTGACAGAAGGCCACCAGCCGTTCGGGGGTACGCATCTGAATTGCCTGAATGATATCCGCACGGGGTTCATCCGCAGGAGGCGTAGTCACCATGCCCAGATCCTCAAACACCCGTGCTGCAAGGCAGGCCGTCTTGATTGCCTGCGCCACAGTATGCGGCGCCATGAACAGGCCCTGATAGAAGGGCTGATAGCTGGCGGCATAGGAGCCGACCTCCAGACCGATGCCGGGGGCCGTCAGCCTGTACGCAATGCGGGTAATGGATTCCTCGTCGCCCACGACGTAGCCGCCGGTGGGTGCAAGGCCGCCGCCGGGATTCTTGATCAGGCTGCCCACGCACACGTCCACGCCGTAATGGGTGGGTTCCTTCTCGCAGGCAAACTCGCCGTAGCAGTTATCCACCATCAACTTTACATGCGGATGCTTGCGGTGAAGCATATCGGCCAGACCGGCAAAATCCTCAGGCTTGAGCGACGGCCTCCAGGCATAGCCGCGGCTGCGCTGGGCAATGACCAGCTTCGTCCGGGGCGTGATGGCCCGGTCCACCGCATCCACGTCAATCCTGCCGTCCTTCATCTCCACCTGACTGTAGCTGACGCCCATTTCCTTCAGGGAACCCACCGGAGTGCTCTCGCTGTTCCAGCCGATGATGTCCTGCAGCGTGTCGTAGGGCGTGCCGGTGGCGGAAAGAATATGATCCCCGGGCAGGGTCAGGCCGAACAGACAAAGGCTGATGGCATGGGTACCGCTGGCAATCTGCGGACGCACAATCGCTGCCTTTGTGCCGAAAAGATCGGCAAAAATCCGTTCCAGCGTATCACGGCCCACGTCATCATAGCCGTAACCGGTGGTAGGAGCAAAGTGACGATACGCCACCTGATGCTCCTGAAAGGCCGCCAGCACCCGGCGGGTACCGCACTCCTCCATTGCATCAATATGGGCAAAGACGTCGGCAAGTCCGGCCTCCGCCTTCTGAATCCGTTCCTGAATTGTCATCGAGCATCTCCCCTTGTATACCAGTTTTTTAGCTGCTCATAGGCGTCGGACGCCAACGCATCCACCCAGAGCACGTTTTCCTCTCGTCGCATCCACGTCAGCTGGCGCTTTGCGTAGTGTCTCGTACCAAGCTTCAGTTCGTATACAGCCTTGTCAAGATCATATTCGCCGCGGATATAAGGCACGATCTCCTTATAGCCGATCGCCTTCATCGCCTGCGTACCGGCAGGTACGCCGCTGTCCAGGAGACCGCGAACTTCATCCACAAGGCCCTTTTCCATCATCTGATCCACCCGACGCTCTATGCGCTGATACAAAAGCGGCCTGTCCATGGTCAGCGTCGCCACACGGTAATCAAAGGGCGGCTCCACCGTCACCTGAGGCTGCTTGCTGAAGGGCACGCCCGTCAGCCTGTAAACCTCCAGCGCACGGATTGCTCGCCGCACGTCGTTGAGGTGAAGCCGGGCGGCCGTGTCAGGATCAACCTCCAGCAGCATATCCCGCAAACGCTGCCTGCCGTCAGGGCCGTCCGCAATGGCCTGAAGCTCATCACGCAGCCTTTCGTCGCCGCCGATATCACCCATGGCCATAGGCGTCCGCAGCGCACGAAGATACAGTCCGGTTCCGCCCACGAGCAGCACCTGACGGCCCCGGGCATGAATCTCCCGGAAAAGCTCCTCCGCCATTTCCTGATACTGCGCCACGGAGAAATTTTCCGTAGGATCCACAATATCCAGCATGTGGTGCGCAACGCCGTCCATTTCCTCTGCGTCAGGCTTTGCGGTGCCGATATTCATCCGTCGGTAGATCTGCATGGAATCCATGCAGACGATTTCGCACCCGAATTCCTTGGCGAGGCGAATAGAAAATCCTGTTTTTCCGCTGGCTGTGGGGCCGGTAAGCACCCAGCAGCATTGTTTTTTCTCCATAGGCGTACCTCACTGAATTCGCTTGAAGCGCTTGTCCAGTTCGCCATGACTGAGCGCAAGCACCAGCGGTCGTCCATGGGGACAGGTAGGCGTTACCTTCTGGTCAATCATGGTGGTCACCAGATGACGCACTTCGTCCTCGCTCAACGCGTCGCCGCCTTTGACGGCCTTCTTGCAGGCAATCTGCAGAATGGCGGCCCTTCGCTTTTCCAGCGCAATGGAACCCCGCTCGTTTTCCAGCTGATCCATGATATCATGCAGGAAATCCCGGGCCTGAGGCTGACCAAGAATCATCGGAATGGAGCGGATGGACACCTCCGTATCGCCGAAGGGTTCGACGATCAGCCCGATGGAGCGCAGCAATTCACCGTGCTCTGCCAGCAAAGCTTGCTCCCTTCGGCTGACGGTCACCACCATGGGAATCAGCAGTTCCTGACCGCAGGCCTGCTGATCATACGCTTTCATCAGACGATCAAACAGCAATCGCTCATGAACAGCATGCTGATCAATCATCAGCAGGTGATCCTCATATTCCACAAGGATGAAGGTGTTGAACACTACCCCCAGCAGCTTCATGGGCTTAGGCGCATCCGGCAGGAAGGATACAACCTGCTCCGCCTCCGGGATTGCGGTCTGTTTGGGTTGCGCAGGAGCCGACCGGTGTACAGTGGCAGCAGATGCAGACCGAGGTTCCGTTTCTCTTTTTACCGACTCCGGTCTGACTGAGACACTGACAGGCTGCTGTGCGGGAGCCTTCGGCATTACAGGCGGAACCACGGGTCTGGGCGAAGCGTACGACGCCACCAGAGGCGCAGCTTCACGCAGCACCTGCGCAGGAGCGGCTGCTGTCGCGGGAATCTGCACAGGTCTTGACGGAACGGGCGCAGGCACGCTTTTTTCCGGAATAGGTCCGCGGGGCTGCAGCGTCTGCTCAGTCTTCCCCTGAGACGCTGCAGGGATGGTCTGCCGTGTAACCGCCACAGGTGTCTGGGGGGCAACAGGCCCTGTCAGGAACATTTCCGGCGGTCGCTGAAGCGCGTCACGGTCCGCAATCACCTCGCGAATCACATCTTCCATGGCAAGGGCAATGCCCGGTTCATTCTGGAAGCGCACCTCCAGCTTGTTGGGATGTACGTTCACGTCAACTGCATCATAAGGCATGGAAATATGCAGCACGCAGGACGGGAATTTGCCGATCATCACACGCTCGCGGCATGCTGCTTCCACCGCAGAAGAAAGAAGATTGCTCTTCATGTAGCGGCCGTTGATGAAGAACGACTGGTGTCCCCTGTTGCCGCGGGCGCTCTCGCCGATACCAACGTAGCCTTTGATCAGCATTCCGCCGCCGTGTCCGTCCACCTTGCGCATAGATCGCAGCAGCTCGTTGCCGTAGATGGCGAACACGGCGGATTCCAGCTTACCGTCGCCCGCCGAATGATACATCGTTTTTCCCTGACTGATAAACCGGAACGACACGTCCGGGCGGGACAGAATCAGACGCATCATCAGGTCGGAAACATAACCGGCCTCGGTGACAGGCTTCTTCAGGAACTTAAGCCTGACAGGAGTATTGAAGAACAGGTCTCTTACCACAAAGGTAGTACCCTCCGGACAGGCGGCCTCCTCAATGGAGACAATCCTGCCGCCTTCATTGATTACCTTCACGCCACTCACGTCCGCACGTGTACGGGTGGTGCAGGTTACCTTGCCCACGGCAGCAATGGAAGCCAGCGCTTCTCCGCGGAAGCCCAGCGTCTGGATTGCAAAGAGATCCTGCGCCTTCGATATCTTGCTGGTGGCATGACGCTCAAAGGCCATACGGATTTCGCTCTGCTGAATGCCGCTGCCGTTGTCTGTCACACGAAAATAGCTGATTCCGCCGTCGCGGATTTCGACTGTCACCGCGCTGGCGCCTGCATCAAGACTGTTTTCCACCAGTTCCTTGATGGCGGCGGCGGGCCGCTCCACAACTTCGCCTGCAGCAATCTTGCCGATAACCTCATCCGTCAGCAGTTGGATTTTACCAGCCATACCACACCTCTTTTGCGAAAAACAGACTGAATCCTATTCCGACCGCGGTCTGTTTTACAATTTTCTCGCCTTCTCACGCAGAAGGAAAAGCTTGTTGATGGCGTCCATGGGGGTCAGGGCCATCACGTCGATGCTTTGCAGTTCGTTGATGATTTCCGTCTTGGCATAATCGAAGAGATTCACCTGCTCGTTCTCGCGCTGAGGCGTCTCCTCCAGAATATTCATGCCAATGCCCTTCTGGTTGATATCGCTGACCTCGAGCCTTGCCTGAATCTCATGTGCGCGCACAAGCACAGGGTGAGGCACGCCGGCCAGACGCGCCACATGCACGCCGAAGCTCTTGTCAGCGCCGCCCCGGACAATCTTGCGCAGGAAAATCACGTCCTCACCGTGCTCCTTGACAGAGATACAATAGTTCTCTACGCCGTCGATATGACCCTCCAGCTCGGAAAGCTCATGATAGTGGGTGGCAAACAGCGTCTTCGCACCGATGCGCGCCTTATCGCACAGATACTCCACCACAGCCCAGGCAATAGCCAGTCCGTCGAAGGTGGAGGTTCCGCGGCCGATTTCATCCAGAATAATCAGCGATTTAGCCGTGGCGTTGCGCAGAATATACGCTGTCTCGCTCATTTCCACCATGAAGGTAGACTGGCCGCTGGCCAGATCATCCGACGCGCCCACACGGGTGAAGATCCTGTCCACAATCGGAATCCTGGCTTCTCTTGCGGGGACAAAGCTGCCGATATGCGCCATCAGCGTGATCAGCGCTACCTGACGCATGTAGGTGCTCTTGCCAGCCATGTTGGGGCCGGTGATGATCAGCATCCGGCTGCCTTCACCGTTCATATGCGTATCGTTGGGGACGAATCCGCCCTCCTGCATGGTCTGCTCCACCACAGGATGACGACCGTCCAGGATCTCCATCTCGCCGTCCTCGGTGATTTCAGGCCGCACATAATGGTTGTTCACCGCCACCTTGGCAAGGGACAGAATAGCGTCCAGCGTCTTCAGCGCCATGGCTGTGCGCTGGATACGCTCGATCTCGCCGGCAATCTTTTCGCGGATTTCCGTGAAAAGCTGCAGTTCCAGCCGCACGGACTGCTCCTGCGCACCCACAATCTTCTGCTCAATTTCCTTGAGTTCCGGGGTCATGTAGCGTTCGCAGTTGGCCAGCGTCTGCTTGCGGATGTAGTGCTGGGGTACCATATCGTAGTAGGACTTGGTGACCTCGATATAGTAGCCAAACACGCGGTTGTACTGCACGCGCAGGTTCTTGATTCCGGTAGCCTCCCGCTCCCGCTGCTCCAGATCAATGATCCACTGCTTGCCGCTGGTGGATGCTGCGCGGTATTCGTCCAGCATGGCGGAATAGCCGTCCCGGATGATGCCGCCTTCGGTGATAACGACAGGCGCGTCGGGATGGATGGCCCGCTCCAGCAGCGCGGTCAGGCTCTCCAGCGGATCCAGCTGATCGCGGATTTCCTGCACGGCAAGGCTATGCGCCTGATCCAGCAGATTGCGGATCCCCGGCACGCGGCCCAGCGAAGCGCAAAGAGAAAGGCAGTCTCTGGCATTGATGGACTTGTAGGCCACCTTGGACAGCAGACGCTCCACGTCGTACACGCCCTGCAGCTCCTCGGAGAGCGTCATGGTCAGCACATGCTGACCGGAGAATTCCTCCACCGCGTCCAGACGGCGCAGGATCTGCCCCCGGTCCGTCAGCGGCTGCTCAATCCAGGAGCGCAGCAGACGGCCGCCCATGGCGGTGGAGGTTTTGTCCATCAGCCACAGGAGCGAACCCTTCCGCGCGCGCCCACGGATGGATTCTGTCAGCTCCAGATTCCGTCGGGTATTGCGGTCCAGCAGCATGGTGGACGCTCCCTGATAAATGCGAAGCCCGGTGATATGCTCCAGCGAATTCTTCTGCGTATCGGAGAGATAGCGCATCAGCGCACCGGCGGCGCAGGCGCCCAGCCTGTATTCGTCGCTCAGGCCCAGCGGAGACAGATCCTTCAGGCGGAAGTGCCCGCACAGCGCATCGGCGGCGTTCTGGTACTGGAACCAGGAAGTGCTCTGCTCGGAGCAGGAAGCATCCTCCCGGCGCAGGCAGCCGCGCAGACGGACAAGATCGTTGGTGATGACCTCGATAGCCTGAATGCGGGCCATTTCATCCGCCAGCGTATTCTCTGGATCGGTAATCTCATGCACGAAGAATTCACCCGTGGACACGTCCGCGAAGGCCAGACCGGCCCTGTCGCCGGAGAAGTTAACCGACAGCAGGAAGTTGTTGGCACGCTCGTCCAGCATGTTGGCTTCAATGACCGTGCCGGGGGTGACGATACGGATTACGTCCCGGCGGACAAGGCCCTTTGTAGTGGCGGGATCCTCCATCTGCTCGCAGATTGCGACCTTGTAGCCCTTGGCGATCAGCTTCTCCACATAATTGTTGACCGCGTGGTGCGGCACGCCGCACATGGGCGCCCGTTCCTCAAGGCCGCAGTCCCGGCCAGTCAGGGTCAGCTCCAGCTCGCGGGAAGCCGTCTTCGCGTCGTCAAAGAACATCTCGTAAAAGTCGCCCAGACGGAAAAACAGGATGCAGTCCTTGTGCTCCGCCTTCAGGTTCAAGTACTGCTGCATCATGGACGTAAGCGCCATTTTGATTATCCCCTTATCTTCAGTATCCGGAAATGCTTATTCACCGCAGCCGCCGCAGGTGGAGCAGTTGGAGCAGCCGGAGCAGGAACCGCTGCAGCCGCCGTCCTCAGTCTCGCCGGAGATAATCAGGCGCAGAATCTGATTCACATTCTCCATCATCTGGTTGAAACGGCTGCGGCTTTCCTGCATCTCACGGATGGCAGGCACCTCGTCCAGAGCCTTTTCGGCAGCGTCCATTTCTTCGCCCAGCTTCGCCAGCGCCTCGCGGTCCACGTCGTCCTGACCCAGCATATCGTTCACAGCCTGACGCTTTTCCATGAAGGCGGCAATGGCCTTCGCGGCGTCCTGATCAGAAGTAGCCTGCGCCTCGGCAGTCTGCATCCGCTGATAAACGCTGCTTTCCACAATAGCCTGAGCCAGCTCCTGAGCCTTGAGCATTACATTACGCATAATTCGTTCATCCTTTCATTCAGTCCAGCCGCTCCGCCATGAGCGTGTTGTTCTTGATCTCAGTCACGCGGACGCGGATGATCCGGCCCACGTCTTCTTCGGTTCCCCCGAAGGTGATGGACACGCCGTGGCGGCCCTTGCCGGATACGGCCTTGTCGCTGCGGCGGGAAAGTCCCTCCACCAGCACTTCCTCTTCCATACCAAGGAAACGCGCCATTTCCTCCTTCTGCCGCCTGTCCTGCAGGGCGATCAACCGTTGAATGCGATCGGCAGCCACGTCTTCCGGCACTTGATCCGCAAGGCCAGCCGCCACCGTGCCGGTACGGGGAGAGTAGATAAAGGTGAAGGCCGAATCGTAGCCCACCTCGTCCACCAGCGCCATGGTATCCAGGAACTGCTCCTCCGTTTCGCCGGGGAAGCCCACAATGATATCCGTAGTAAGGCCGATGCCCGGCACCGCCTCGCGCAGCTTCCGGACACGGTCAAGATAACGCGCACGGTCGTAGCGTCGGTTCATACGGCGCAGGATTTCGTCATTGCCGCTCTGCACAGGCAGATGGAACTGGGGCAGAATGTGTCGGCTGTGCCGCAAAACCTCGATGAGCTCGTCGGAGAGATCCTTGGGATGGCTGGTCATGAAGCGGATGCGCGGAATGCCGATTTCATCCAGCTCCTGAAGAAGCCGCGCGAAGTTCGTTTCCTCCGCCAGTCCCTTGCCGTAGCTGTTCACGTTCTGGCCCAGCAGCATGATTTCCTTCACGCCGCTTTCCTTCAGCTGCCGCGCTTCGTTCAGAATGGCGGACTTCTCCCTGCTGCGCTCCCGTCCGCGAACGTAGGGCACGATGCAGTAAGAGCAGAAGTTGTCGCAGCCGTACATGATGGTGATATAGGCCGAATCCTTCCGCAGGCGCTTCACGGGCACGTCCTCGGCGATGGTATCCTCATCCTCAACCTGCACCACGGCGCGGTCGCTCTGCAGCTTTTTGTGCATCAGCTCCGGCAGCTTGTGCAGATTGGAGGTACCGAAGGCCAGGTCGATAAACTTATACTGCCGCAGAATCCTGTCCGCCATACCGGGCTGCTGGATCATGCATCCGCATACGGCGATGATCAGCTTCGGATTCTGCTTGCGGATCTCCTTGAGCCACGTCACGTTGCCCAGCGCACGGCGCTCTGCGTTATCGCGCACGCAGCAGGTGTTGAAGATCACAAAATCCGCATGCTCGCGGTCAGGAGCCTCCTCCATGCCCATATCCCGCAGCATGCCCGCCAGCTTCTCGCTGTCGTGGGCGTTCATCTGGCAGCCGTAGGTCACCACATGATAGCTCGCAGGACGTTCGGGATTCTCCCGCACCATTTGCATATATTCCCTCTGAAGCCGAAGCTCCTCTTCCGATACGATCACGGGCTTGCGTTCAGCCATGATGCTCCTCCTTGATTACCCGCCCCGTCGCATGGCAGCGGGGACAGATCTCCGTCCAGTCGTCCGCCAGAGGCTGGCGCGACTTTTTCCTTGTCATTTCAATAAGCCCCAGCGAGGTGAAGCCGTGTACCACCGTCTTGATTCGGTCGGAGGCAAGGCATTCCTTCAGCCTCTCCAGCACCTGAGCCCGGTGCGCCTCGTCCTTCATGTCAATCATGTCCAGAAGGATGATGCCGCTCAGGTTGCGAAGCCGCAGCTGCCTTGCAATCTCCCCGCACGCCTCCAGATTGAGCCGCAGGATGGTCTCCTCCAGATTCTTTTTGCCGGTGAATTTTGCCGTATTCACGTCGATTACCGTCATGGCCTCGCAGCGGTCGATCACAAGAGTACCGCCGCTGTCCAGCCACACATGGCGGTTCAGCGCCTTATCCCGATGACGAATCAGATCCATCGAGACCATAGGATCCTCCTGCGTGAGTCTTACAGGGCACACGCCCTCAAGACTCCTGGCCACAGCAGGATCATCCGTCACCGCAGCGTCGATTCCGCGGAACCGATAATCGTCCACGACGGAATCCAGCAGGGTTCTGGGCTGATAAATCAGCGACGGTGCGTGAGCCGTGGGAGCAGCTGCTTCCACATTGTGCCACTGCTCCGCAAGCATATCTGTCTCCCGGCGGATTTCCTCCGGATCAGCCGACGCTGCGCTGCTGCGAAGCACCAAACCGAATCGCTCCTGTGCAATTTCACGGCCCAGCTGCTTCAGACCATTGCGGATCGCTTCGTCTTCAATCCTGCTGGATACGCCGACGTGACGGTTCATGGGCATGAACAGCACATATTCGCCGCACAGACTGATATCCCGCGTCAGGAACGCGCCCTTGACGCCCTGCGCGGCCTTTTTGATCTGCACCAGCACCCTGTCTCCGGACAGAAGCTTTGCAAAGCTTCCGGTCAGCGTATTTTCCTCCAGCGGCAGGAAGCCGTTCTTCTCCTGACCGATATCCACGAAGGCAGCCTTCATACCGGTCACAACGCGCTCCACGCGGCCAAGACAGATGCCTTCGGCGGAGCCGGACTGGGTATCGCAAAGGTACTCAACCAGTTTCCCGTCCTCTGCCACGGCAATCTCCTGCCGCCTGCCGCCCTTTACGCAGATGGTACGCATTACAGCGTCTCCAGAGGAACCATCCGGCCCTCGTCCTGACCCATAAGCATGCTGCGAGTTACAATCACACGCGGCGTGTCCATGCTGAGGAAGGCGCAGAGCGCATTCACCAGCATATCAGGCTTGCAGCTGCTGCCTTCAGCCTGGGACAGTACGGCGCGCAGCGTCGCACCCTCGCCCTGAACGCTGTAGACCAGAGGCTTCATATCCACCTCTTTCATGCCGGACTTGCTCTTGCGCAGGGTGATGATCTGCTCCTGCGCCATGAAGCTGTCAAGCGACGCGATCATCCGCTGCGCGGCATCTTCATCCATGATGCGGATCTCAAACTCCGCAGCATAGAGCATGGAAGTCAGGGACGGATGCCTGTCGTCCATGGTCTTTGCACAGGAAATCTGCATGTCCGGAGGCAGCGCGCCGTTCATGGCGGATACGAACGCTTCCGGCGTAACATCCTCCGCCATGGTCACGTCCATGATCTCCCTGCGGCCGATTGCGCCGGTGGAAAGCGCAGAAGCAAAGGTGACCAGAATATGAGGATTAAAGCCCTGCGAGTACTTTACAGGCAGGCCGGAGCGACGCAGCGCGCGCTGCATGGTACGCTGGATATCCAGATGTCCGATATGACGGAGCCTCTCGCTCTTTTCAAAAACAGCCATCATCCGCAAAACTTGCACACCCCCTTGAAACGCTGCAGTCCGCAGCCGTTGCAGCCCTGCCGGCAATCCTTCGTAGTCTGGGCATTGTCAGCCTTCTGCTTTTCACGCCACAGGAATTCCTTGGTTACGCCGCTGTCGATGAAATCCCAAGGCAGAATCTCGTCCTTTTCGCGGCGGCGGTAAGCGTAGAACGCCGGATCAACGCCGCACTCGTCAAAGGCCTCCAGCCAGGTATCATACTTGAAGTGCTCGTTCCAGCCGTCCAGCATGCAGCCCTTTTCAAAGGCGCGCAGCAGCACCTGACCCATTCGGCGGTCGCCGCGGGCAAAGCAGGCCTCCATGAAGGACAGGCCGGATTCATGATAGTTAAAGTTTGCGCCCTTGACCTGCCTGAGCGCATCGCGCAGATGCAGCTGCTTGCGCTGCACCTCCTCCAGCGTATCCTGAGGCTCCCACTGGAAGGGCGTGAAGGGCTTGGGCACAAACACGGACGCAGAGCAGGTAACGCGCAGGCCCTTGGCACGCTGACCCTTTGGTACGGCAAAGTACGCGCCCACCACCTTACGGGCCAGATCAGCAATGCCGTCCAGATCCTCGTAGGTCTCCGTGGGCAGACCCATCATGAAGTACAGCTTCACGCTGCTCCAGCCGCCGGCAAAGGCGTCGGAGGCCTTCTCCATCAGATCCGCCTCGGTGATGCCCTTGTTGATCACGTCGCGAAGGCGCTGGGTACCGGCCTCGGGAGCAAAGGTCAGAGAGGTCTTGCGCTCCTGCTGGGTAGCCTCCAGCGATTCCTTCAGCACGCTGTCAAGGCGCAGGGAAGGCAGGCTGATGGCAACATGCTTGCCCTGCATCCGCTTCAGCAGCTCACGGATCAGCTCCGCAAGACAGGTGTAGTCGCCGCTGGACAGGCTGGACAGGCTGATTTCCTCATAGCCGGTGCTCTTTTCCAGCGAACATGCCAGCTCCACCAGATGCTCAAGGCTGCGCTCGCGCACGGGGCGGTACAGCATGCCCGCCGCACAGAAGCGGCAGCCCCGTGTGCAGCCGCGCATGATCTCCAGCATGATGCGGTCGTGGATGATCTCCGTGTAAGGCACAGGAATCTCCTTCGGGTAGATCACCGAATCCAGATCGGTAAGAATGGCCTTGAGCACCTTTTCGGGCGCTTCGGGGCAGTTGGGCGCAAAGGATGCGATGGTGCCGTCCTCATGATAGGTCACGTCGTAGAGCGCAGGCACATACACGCCGCGCACAGAGGCCAGCTTCTTCAGCAGCTCCTGACGGGAAAGACCGTCCTTGCGGGCGTCGCGGATGACAGCGTTCAGCTCCACAATCTGCTCTTCGCCGTCGCCCACCATGAACGCGTCGATGAAATCTGCCAGAGGCTCCGGATTGAAGGCGCAGGGGCCGCCCGCCACCACGATGGGATCCTCCTCCCGGCGATCCTCGCGTCTGAGAGGAATATTGCCCATCTTCAGCATGGCAAGCACATTGGTGTAGCTCATCTCATACTGCAGAGTGAAGCCCACCACGTCGAACTCATTGATAGGATGGCGGCTCTCCAGCGAGAACAGCGGCACGTTTTCCTCCTGCATCAGAGCCATCATATCCACCCAGGGCATGCAGACGCGTTCGCATAGGCTCCAGGGCTGTGCATTGATAGCGGCGTAAAGAATCTTCATGCCCAGATGGGACATACCAACCTCATAGGTGTCCGGGAAGCAGAATGCAAAGCGCAGCTCCGCCTCGTCCCAGCTTTTGACGGCGGTATTCATCTCGCCGCCGGTGTATCGCGGCGCCTTCTGGACCTTCTCCAGCATGGCTTCGATTTTCTCGGAAATCAATGTCAGAAACCTCCTGTTTCTCTTGTCCATTGGCGAAATGAGCCTATTCGCCCACTATTGCAAATCATAATGTACCATTTTTCGCCGTCAAGGTCAACCGGTCAGATTTATTTTCTTATGGAAATATTGCTCATGGCATAAAAACACGTTGCTCAGGCAATAATCGGCGGGAGGTGATCCTGCTTGATCCGCATCACAGCCCCTTTTCTCTTCGGCGCAGCTGGCTACCCTCTGCTCGAAATCATCTGGCGGGGACGGACGCATCCCTCCATGGCTCTGGCCGGAGGAATGAGCCTGTGTGCCATGCGCAGGATTTCGCATCTGCGGCTGAACCGACCCGCCCAGGCCCTGCTGTGCGGTTTGTCCGTCACGGGGATCGAGGCCGTGTGCGGGCTGATCTGGAACAGACGGCATCAGGTCTGGGATTACCGGCGCATGCCTCTCAACTGGCGGGGCCAGATCTGCCTGCCGTACACTTTGCTGTGGACGCTTTTGTCCGCAGCCATGCTGCCTCTCCTGAACGGACGTAAAAAAAGAAGGCCCTGAGGCCTTCTCAATTCTGATACAGTTCCGAAAGCCTCCGTGCTGCGGCACGGGCTCTCCCTTCCGCGTCTTTCAGCGCCGACTGCACGTCACATGTATCCAGATCGATACCCTCCGCGCGGATGGACGCAAATTCTCCCACGCCAAGGGATTTCATCACCGCCTGCATGTACATGGCGCCCCAGTCGTTATCCCCCACGGGACTGCCTGCCGTGGCAATATACGCCGCAGCTTTCGCCCCGGCCGTACCGATGCACCTGTCGTGCTCATAATGGAAATTCAGGTTCCGCACATAGATATGCTCCACCCACACCTTCAGCATGGACGGAAAGGACAGATCCCAGTACGGCGCGGCAAACACCACCAGATCCGCCTGATTGAATTCCACCGCAGGGCGAAGAAAGGGATGCTCCCACGCCCGCTGATCGCACAGCGACTCGCGAAGGTTCAGAGCCTCCCGGTCTATGGGCTGAAGCCTCATTTCAGGCAGACAATGCACCGTGACGGCTGCATCCGGCACAGCCTGACAGAATTCGTCCAGAAAGGCTCCGGTCAGTCGCAGCGTCCGTGATTCCTCGCGCCTCAGACACGCGTCCACAAGCAGAATCTTCATACCTGCAATCACCTCACTGGGTGAATTATCCGCCGGGAAAGGAAATTCCTGCCCGGCTAATCATGAAAGCAGGATTTTTGTGTACGAATCACGAAATAGACTGTGGTTCTTATTCTCAATCATACAGTTCGGAGGTAGATTGGTATGAAAAAGCTTCTCTCTCTGATGCTCGCTCTGGCACTGTGCCTGTCTGCCATGATCGTTCCCGCCCTGGCGGAATCCGATCTGGCCGTTGCCGTCGTCGTCGCCGGTACGCTGGGCGACCGCGGCTTCTATGATTCTTCTGTGGAAGGCCTGAATCAGCTGGTGGGTGACCATGGCGTGGCTTCCAAGGTGTTCGAGTGCAAGGAAGACGCTTCCCTGTACGAGAGCAGCCTCTATGACGCTGCCGATACCTGCAACGTGGTGATCGCTGTGGGCTGGCAGTTCTGGGATTATCTGGCCACTGCGTGCGCCGAGTACCCTGAAGTGAAGTTCATCTTCATCGACAACGGTCTGGACGGCGTGGGCGACAACCTGATGTCCATCATCTACGCTCAGAACGAAGGCTCCTTCCTGGTGGGCTACATTGCCGCCAAGCTGAGCAAGACCGGCAAGATCGGCGTGGTCGGCGGCGAGGATGCGGCGACCATCAACGACTTTATCGTGGGCTATGAGGCCGGCGCGAAGTACGCCAATCCCGACGTCGTGGTGGAGCGTCAGTACGCCCAGACCTACGAAGACCCCGCCAAGGGCAAGGAGTGTGCGCTGGCGCTGTATGACGGCGGCTGCGACATCGTGTTTGCGGTGGCCGGCAAGACCGGCGAGGGCGTGTTTGAGGCTGCCGCCGAGACCGGCAACTATGCCATCGGCGTGGACTCCGACCAGAAGTACATCAACCCCGACGTGATCCTGTGCTCCATGGTCAAGCAGGTGGGCAAGTCCATCTATGACGTAGTCGCCGATCTGGACGGCAAGTATCAGCCCGGCAAGATCTGGACCGCCGATATGGAGACCGGCTACATCGACGTGGCCTACGGCACCGACGATATGGTGCAGCAGGTTTCTCCCGAGCTCAAGGCTGAGGTCGAGGCTCTGAAGGCCAAGATCATCTCCGGCGAGATCGAGGTTCCCACCGCGCTGAATTAACCCTGATCAAACCCCAATTGCGGGCAGCGGGAAACTCCCCTGCCCGCTTTTCTTACTGGTAATCTGTTTTGAAAGAATCACAGAAGGATTGAGGCGATCCGCATTGTCTGAAAACATCGTTTCCTTCCGGCATGTGTCCATGCAGTTCCCCGGCGTGCTGGCCAACGACGACGTTTCCTTCGATATCCGCAAGGGCGAGGTCTTCGCGCTTGTGGGCGAGAACGGCGCGGGCAAATCCACGCTGATGAATATCCTCTACGGCATGAACACGCCCACCGGCGGACAGGTGATCATCAAGGGAAAAACCGTGGAGCGGTTTGATCCCAGTCAAGCCATCGCCATGGGCGTGGGTATGGTACATCAGCACTTTATGCTGGTGCCCTCCTTTACCGTGGCCCAGAACGTGACGCTCGGGCGCGAACCCCGCAAATGGGGCTTTGTTTCCGACCTCAAAAAGGCCAACGCCATTGTGGACGGACTGGTGGAAGAATACGGTCTGACGGTAAATACCCGCGACAGGGTACAGGATATCAGCGTAGGTCTGCAGCAGCGCGTAGAAATTCTAAAGACCCTGCACCGCGGCGCGGATATCCTGATTCTGGACGAGCCCACGGCCGTGCTGACCCCGCAGGAAACCGAGGAGCTTTTCTCTGTGATCCGCCGCATCGTCCGCGAAAAACACATGACCATCATCATCATCACCCACAAGCTGTACGAGGTGATGGCCATCTCCGACCGCGTGGGCGTAATGCGCTCCGGCAAGCTGGTTGGCGTGGAAAACACCTGCGACGTGAACGAACGCATCCTCGCCTCCATGATGGTGGGCCGCGACGTGCTGCTGGGCGAATTGGACCGGCATGATCCGGAGGTCATGGACAACGACGTGGCCGTCACGCTGGATCACATTCAGGTGACGGACGACCGCGGTCTGCCGGCGATTCGGGATATCTCCCTTGAATTGCACCGGGGCGAAATTCTGGGCATCGCGGGCATCGAGGGCAACGGACAGAGTCAGCTGATCGAGGCCATCACCGCCATGCGTCCGCTGCGGGGCGGCGATATCCGCATCGGCGGCGTATCGATCAGAAAAATGACTCCCGGTCAGGTGCGTGCGCTGGGCGTAGCCCACGTCCCAGAGGAACGACTGAAGACCGGCGTATCCGCCCCTGCCGACGTCACCGACAACCTGATTGCGGGACGGGAAAAGGAAAAACGCTTCTCCCTGTTCCGCACCCACATGAAGCGCAAGGCTGTGCGCCAATATGCCGAGGAGCTTTTTGAGCAGTATGACATTCGCGGCGCAGGCGTGGACGTGCCTGTGGGCAGCCTGTCCGGCGGCAATATGCAGAAGGTTGTGGTGGCCCGTGAGTTCTCCTTCAACACCCCTGTGCTGATGATCTCCCAGCCTACCCGCGGCGTGGATATCGGCGCGATGGAGGCTATCCACCAGTTCATTATCGACAAGCGCAACGCAGGCTGCGCCATTCTGCTCATCAGCGCAGATCTGGACGAGCTGTTCCGGCTTTCCGACCGGCTGATGACCATCTATGAAGGACGGATCACCGGCGAATTCACGCCCTCCACGATTGAGAAAACGGAAATCAGCTACTACATGACCGGAGGCAGCAAGGAGGCACAGGCATGAAAAAGAAAAATATGCTGGAATACCTGCTTGCGCTGCTGATCAGCGTCGTGCTGGCCATGGCCGTAGGCGCGCTGATCATGCTTGCCACGGGCCATGATCCCCTCGAAGGCTATGTGCTGATGTTCCAGGGCGCGTTCGCCACCCAGCGCGCGCTGGGCAACACCCTCGCCAAGGCCGCTACCCTGTGCCTGACCGGTCTTGCCACCGCCGTTGCCGCACAGGCCGGTATCTTCAACGTGGGCGGCGAAGGTCAGCTGTATCTGGGGGCCATGGCTTCCGCCGTGCTGGGCGCAAAGCTGGCGGGCATGTCTCCGTGGATCGCCGTTCCTCTGTGTCTGCTGGCTGCCATGGCTGCCGGCGGCCTGTATGCATGGATTCCCGGCGTGCTGAAGGTCAAAATGAAGGTGGACGAGGTGATCACCACCATCCTGCTGAACACCGCCGCCATCTACTTCTGCTCCTATCTCGCCAACGGCCCGCTGAAGACCATGGAACGCGGCATTTCCTCCGGTACGGATTCCGTGGATCCCGCCTTCATGTTTGACAAACTGATCCGCCGATCCAACCTGACCGAGAGCCTCTTCCTGACCATTATCATCACCGTGTTCATCTGGTACCTGATGAAGAAATCCACTACCGGCTTCCAGATGAAGCTCACCGGTCAGAACGGACGCTTCGCCCGTTACAGCGGCATCAAGTCCGACCGGCTGGCGCTGCTGAGCATGGTCATTTCCGGCGCTATCTGCGGCCTTGTAGGCATGTTTGAGGTCTTCGGCCTGCACAAGCGCTTCATCGTCACCGTATCCAACGAGTTCTACTTTGACGGCATGCTGGTGGCTATGATAGCCCGCTACAATCCAGTGGGCATCATCCTGATGAGTCTGTTCTTCGGCGCAATGAAGATCGGCGGCGCAGCCATGGAGCTGAACGCCGAGATTCCTTCCACGCTGGTGGTCATCATTCAGTCCATAATCATCTTCTTCATGGCTGCTGAAGGCGGCGTGACCACGCTGCTCAAGGAACGTATTTCGCGCAGGCGAACCGCCGCAACCCTGCAGAAAGGAGATCAGGCATGAACGAGCTTGCTTCCATCCTGAATATCGGCCTTCTGCAGAACACCCTGCGCACCGCCACGCCTGTGGTGCTTTGTGCGCTGGGCTGCCTGATGACCGATCATGTGGGCATGATGAACATAGGCTGTGACGGCATGATGCTTATCGGCGCGTTCGCCGCCGTCATGGGCAGCTGGCTTGGCGGCAGCTGGATGACCGGTCTGCTCCTTGCCCTTGCCATCGGACTGATCCTCGGCCTGTTCTACGGCGTGTTTGTCATCAAGCTCAAGAGTGATGAATTCATCATTGGCGTGGCGTTAAACATCTTTGCCGGCGGCGTGACCACATTCCTCCTGCGCGAGCTGACCGGCCAGAGCGGCACCTTCCACGCTCCCGAAGGAAATCTGTCCGTGCTCCCCCGTCTGAACGCTGCATGGCTGGACAACATCCCTGTGATCGGACAGATCTTCAACAATAATACGCTGCTGGTATATGTTTCATGGATTCTGGTGCTGGTGTGCTGGGTGCTGCTCTACCGTACGCCTGCAGGCTTCTGGTTCCGCAGCGCAGGCGAGCATCCCCAGAGCCTACGCAGCGCAGGCAAGAGCCCCGAAAAGATGAAGTACATCGCTTCCGTCCTCTGCGGCATGCTGGCCTGTCTTTCCGGCGCGCATCTGTCCATGGGCTATCTGACCACCTTCTCCGAGAACATGTCCAATTCCCGCGGCTTTATCGCCGTGGCATGCGTCATCTTCGGTCGCTCCAATCCCCCGAAAGTCTTCCTTGCCGCGCTGCTTTTCGGCTTCATTGATGCGCTGGGCATGCGTCTGCAGACCTTCGGCATATCCTCCGCGCTCACGTCCACCTTCCCCTACATCGGCACAGTGCTGATGATGGTGCTGCTGGTGTGGCGCAACGAACAGAAGAAAAAAAAGCTGGCCGTCAGCGGCCTCCGCTGATGAAACGCAGCCGGATGAAGCATTTTCATCCGGCTGCATTTTATTTGTCCTCATCCTCCGGCTTTTTGCCGATCAGTCCTCCGGTCATTTCGCTTACATTACGTCCGGCCTTCTTCATACCGCCTTTGAAGCTCCCTGCGGAGGCAGCGCCATAGACCACAAGCCCCAACGCAACCACCAGCACCATCGCCGCCACGCCGCTGAATCCACCCTTGCTGCTTTCCGCTGCGGGTACTGCAGACGGATCAGGCTCGCCCTTGGTTTCGCCTCCTGCCTTCCCGGACGCTGCACGGCGCGTGTCCGATGCGCCTGCGGCACCGGTTACACCGCCGTACAGCGCACGGTACAGCACGTCAGCCATCATCGGCATGGAGGTCATGACCCGCTCCTTCTCCAGCGTATAGGTGCCGCATTCCAGCAGGAGCGCGCGCGGATACAGATCCTGATTGAACGCACCCTTTCCCATATAGATGTCCTTAATCAGCCCGGGATACACCTTATCCGCCACGGCCTTGACCGTCAGGGCAAAGTCCTTGTTGGCTTCCATGTTCTGATTTCCCCTGCCCACCAGCAGACGAATCTTCGACGCTTTGCTGCCGCCAATGGTCACTGCATATTCGTCCGGATCAGGGATGCCGTCACGGTGAATATCCAGTAGCGCGTCGGGAGCACGTTTCAGCAGCTGAACAGCCGTCTGCCTTGACCGCCGGTATGCGCCGGCGTCGTGTGGGTGATGCAGCGCATCCGACGCCTCGGCTTCTGCGCCAAGGCCGCCCAGCTCCTCCGCAAGTCTTCCTGCCACTTCATAGATGGAGCCACGCTGATCATCGCTGTACAGTCCGTCGGAAGGTTCATAGCTTTCGTCACTGTGCGTACAGTACAGGCTGATTCTTTTTCCGCCAAGGGCTGACACAGGCTGCGCCCTCTCTTCGTTTTCGATCCAGCTCACATCCGGAAGCCGGATCATCCCTTTCTCACGGAGCACGGCAGCATCACCGCTGACCTTCACCACCTCATACAGCCGATTATCCCCTCCGACGTATTCGTCCCCCTGGGCAGGTTCGTGACAGATGGCGGTGATTTTTTTGCCGGCTTCATCGTACAGCGTCCAAACCTGTTCTTCAGCATCCGCGTGCAGCGGAATCAGGATCAGCAGCAGCGCAAGCAGCAGTCCTTTCATGTCTTCTCAGACTCCTTTCTGCCTCTCATGAATCTTTCACGGATTTCACCGACAAGTTCTGCGAGAAGCACGGCCAGCACACCGCTGATCACCGCCGTATCCGCAAGACCTGCTCCTCCCAGCACAAGCTGCTGATCCACGCCTTTTGACCAGTTGATCAGCGCCACAGCCACATCCGCCGCAATCACGCCCAGCACGCCGCAGATGAACGCACACCTGCGGCTCCTGCCCAGAATGCACGCAATCACACCGGCCGCCGCACCGTAGATCAGGTTCGGATCAGCTGGCAGCTCCTCCGCTTCCGCCGGCAGCAGCCTGCCAAGAAGGTAGATCGCCGTTCCTGTCAGGATGACTCCGCCAAGGCTTCGCAGCTTTTCCTGCACCGTGTCCGCCTTAATCAACAGCCACAGGCATACGCCGGTTGGAATCACCGCACCCCCAAGGGATACGGACACCCGTCCAATCTCAACATTTGGCAAAAGCCCTCCTACGAACATCAGGGCAATCAGAAGCAAGGCTGCACGGTCGGACAGGTACATTCTGTCCAGCACCCGCTGCAGAACCCCGCAGAAAAGCAGCACGGCTACCACCGTCAGAATCATCATGCCTGCAGACATAAACCCTCCAAAAACATTTGATGAAGCTATCATCTCCTGATGGAAGTGTTTTCATGCAGAAAAACTTACCTTTTCATACAAATAATGCTTGACGATCTGGCGGTCTTTTGTTACAATACCTACAAATAGCAGTGCGCAATATGTGGTCATGCAGCGGTGGAATATGCATGGCTTGTATTGTATTTTCCTGTCCGGATATTTATCATCCCCTCATCAGACCAGTTATCCGGATATCATACAGCTATTCTATTATCGCTTGTATGGAGGCAGAAAAATGAATCTTGATCAGGACCTCGTACTGGCCTATCTGGAGGAAGACAACATCCAGCGGGCATATTTTCGTGTCCGTCCGCTGCTGACCATCCATGGTAACGTACAGGAAGAGGCGGTTCAGCTCTGGCCTGACGAAGGCTGTCTGCGTATTGTGCCCGACAGGGCTGAGCAGCACACCTTCAAGGATCGTATGCGCACACTCGGCAGCTATTGCGCGGTGGATCTGCGCGGGGTACCCGCCGACGCAGGAAAGATCCGCACAAACAAAAATTATCGTCCCGAGCGCGGTGAAATCAATCAGTATATCCTGTACTCGGACGCCGTCAAACCGCTGCCCGATCATACCTTCTTCGACGTGCTGGAAGGCTCTGTGGAGGACGCCGCTGCCCTTGCGGCCAAATCCATCACGCCTCTGTTCTATATCCGCTGCAGCGATACGCTCTACGGACCTGTCAGCAAGGCTGATCCCGCGAAGCCCGAGCCTGCCGCAGAAGCCGCAGCCACGCTGCACACCCTTGAAACACCGGATAAGGCGACGCATCTGATTCTCTGCATGGCCAGCCCCGCCTCAGAGGCTGTCAAGCCTGCGGAGACTCCTGCTGCTGAGTCCGTGCCCGAAAAAGCCGCTCCCCAGGAGGATGCTCCTCTTCCGCTGGGCAAGAGCCTTGATATCCTTGACAAAACCAAATCCCACGCTGAAACCCTGCACAATCTTGATCAGCCTGTATCCAAGGGCGCGAATCTCCTGCATGCAGCCGAGCCTGCGCCCTCGCTTGCCATTCCCCCGGCTCATCAGGCTCCCCTTTCCGGTACGCCCCTGTACCGCACACAGGTCAAAACCTCTGTGCCGCAGCCAAAGAATAAGCTGCAGGAGGTTGTGGCCAATCAGTGGCGTGTTGCCCGCTACGAGCCCCCGGCAGATTCGCTGCCCGCCGGAACCTCCATGCGTCAGGTGGACAATCCCGTGGAGAACGCCTGCCGGAGCCTCCGCACAGCATGGCAGGTGCCTGAAGCCCATGTGCAGCTGATCGACTTCATTCTTTCGCTGGATGGCATGCAGGCCAAGCTGGAACCGCGGCTCACCTCTGCCTTTGCAGACTCGCCCCTGCGCAAAACGCTGGTGCATCATCTGGAGGATCTGGAAGCCGAGCGTCTGGCCGCGCTGATCGAGCTGGACAAGGCCCGCTCCGACGTGGAGCGTTTCCGCAAGAATTCCCTTGCCTCCATGAGCGAAAAGGCCCGCAGCCAGTATACCAGTCTGGAGGCTGACAAGGCGAAGCACGAAGAATGCATCAGCCAGCTGAAGGAGCAGATCAATCTGCTGAACGCCCAGCGTGACGAGCTTCTTGCCCGCGTGGACGATCTGCAGCAGTCCGTCCTTCCTGCCGCGCTTGCCAAGGCCCTGGCTGATCATCAGCTGAATGCCCCCGTGAACGGCATTCCTCTGCGCATGAACTGCGTTACCGGCGGATCCTGCAAGGCTGAGGAGCTGATTAGCCGCGTGACTTCCGCCGCAGGTATCCCCCTCTCCAGAAATGAAGCCGTGGCGTTGCTTGCCCTTATGGCCGTATCCTCTCGCTTCGGCATTACGAGCCAGTCGCCCGCAGTCGTTTCCACCGTAATGCGCAATATTGTCGCCTCTCTCGGATGGCAGAACGGCTATGCCCAGCAGGTTTCTGCAGAGCAGCGTCCCATGGCGACGCTTGCCTCCGTGGATACCACCCCTGCCGTGCTGATGACCGCGCTGGCCAACTTCGCACCGCTGCCCTCCGTAACCAAAATCATGCTGGCTCGCACCCCTGCGCAGCAGATTGCAAGTCCTGCCTACATGACAGATTCCTGGCCCATTCTTACCCTGACGGCAGCCGGAACCGTGGCAGACGCTGCGGTTGACGCCTCCCCTGTCAGCTTCGCAGCATTCAAGGCGGCGTTGTCCGAAGGCAGGGTTGTGACCGACGACCAGATTGACAGTATTCTGGCCGATCTGTACAAGGCCGTTCAGCCTCTCTCCGGCAAAGCCAGCGCGGAGCTGCATCAGTTCATTGCCGTCTGCGCACACTGGATGGACGGCGGTCTGGCTGCAGCCTGCGACTGGGCGATCCTTCTCTGGCTCCTTCCGGCAACGGACCGGACTTCTGCGGCGGTCAAGACGCTCGCGCCCCTGCTGCAGGAATATCCGCTTTCCCTTTCCGCACTCAATCAATAAGCCTGAGCAAACGGCCCGAAGACAATGTCTTCGGGCCGTTCTTATTCTGAATCAAGCGCATTGCAGATTGCCTGCGCCAGATACGGCACGCCGCAGAGCACCTGCTCCAGCGTGTTAAGGTTATTTCCGCACTCAATCAGCACACAGCAGGGCGCGATATGCTGATTGAACCGCCCTGTCTTGATTTTCACGTCCCGGCACAGATTTTCATGCATGCCGTTTAATTCATCCGTAATGCGCTGCGCAATAATCAAGTTCTTCTCCCACTCCGGCTTCTGAATGAAGCCGCTTCCGCTTCCCTTGCCGATCAGCACCATGAAACGCGCCGTATCCTCTCCGCCGATGCTGACCGTCCGCTTCAGCGTGGAGGTTGAAGAAAGAGCGTCCCTGTGCAGATCTATGTACAGATCATAGCTTTCTCCAAGCCGGACTCTTTCCTCCAGCATATCCAGAGATCGCTCGTAGGCCTGCTCGTAGTCAGGCGGCTCAAAGGCTGTGGTATCATGTACCACGGTGCAGCCAAGTGCTCTTAACTGTGCTGCCAGCGCATCGCCTACGGCCACCACATTGTGTTCGTTGTCCTTCGTGCGCCACTTTTCGGTTTCCTCGTACCTATCCTCCGTCTGGGCATATGCCTCCCATGTGTGACTGTGATAGATCAGGATTCGCTTCCCTTCGGGCTGCGGCAAAGCCGTCTCCCTGACAACTACCATCTGAAAGCTGCGCGAGTCCTTCACTGATGTCTCCTCCGTATTCTCCTCTTCCGGCGAATGCGCGGCTGCGTCAAACAGCATCTCTGTCTGCGAAAAGGCTGCGGCAGCTTCCGGATCTGCCGTCTTCGCACACCACGGCAGCGTCCATACAGCTACCCATATGGCCGACAGAAGCAGCAGCCAGAGTCCCCTGCCTTTTTTGATTCCACACCCTGACATCGCTGCACCTCGCTTTATTGCTCTCTTGTACAGCGTATGCATCCGGCCTGGAAAATAGAATCAATGCAGGTACAGACTCAGCTCCTCCATCGTGAATTCAGGCTGGAGCGCTGTGTTGATCGCCAGCGCCAGCACGTCCGAAAGTCCCTTTACCAGCTCGTCAATGCTTTTCGGCGTCACGACAAAATCGTTCAGAATGCCATCGGACATGTGCTCTGCCAGTTCATCAGCCTGATCCGGTCTTTCCACCGCCACCATGCGCTTCAGCGCACTGCGTACAATGGTGGATGCATATACTACCATTGGAATGCCCAGCGCAATCACCGGTATGCCCAGCGATTCCCTGCTGATGCCGGCGCGCCTGTTGCCTACGCCGCTTCCGGGATGGATTCCGGTATCGGTCAATTGAATCGTGGTACAGATGTGATCCAGCTCCATGGCTGCAAGCGCATCCACCACGATGACTGCGGCGGGTTTCAGCTTTTCTACCAGCGCACGAGCCATCTCAGCCGTCTCCACGCCTGTCACGCCCAGCACACCCGGCGCAAGCGCACATACGCTGCGAAAACGCTTCTCTTCAAGATGCCGGGTCACCAGAATACTCTCTACCACCTGCGAGCCCAGTGCGTCCGCCGTCATATGCCGGTTTCCAAGACCAAGTACCAGCACGTCACCCTTAGGCGGAAGCAGAAGACGAAGCATCTGTGCCACCTCCCTGACGGCGGGCAGACGCTCTTCCGGCGAGAGATGGGGCAGCAGCGGATGCGTGAGCGTCCAGTACACGCCCTGTGTTTTTCCAATGCGCTCCGCAGCTGCCTGAGTCTCAATCCTGACCCAGGTAATCCCCATTGCGCCCTGCTTCTGCGACTCTATATGCACTCCTTCCAGCCCTTCGCCCTGAATGGCTGTTCTCTCCATGGCAAGGTCGGTCCTGTATCGGTTCATGTTCTCACACTCCTCTCCCGCCTATGATGAACAGGTTCAAACGAATCCATACAAAAAAGTCCGGTCTCACAAGACCGGACTTTTTTCAGCGGAGAATCAGCCGATGATCTCGCCCTTTGCATTGAACAGCGGCAGCTTTTCCAGATAAATCAAATCCTCGCGGCTCTGGGCGTCACCCTCGGCCAGAATGGCCATGCGGCCCACAATCTCGCCGCCAGCCTTAAGCGCCAGTTCCTCCAATGCACGGAGGGATTCGCCCGTGGAGATCACATCGTCCACCAGCAGGATCCGCTTGCCCTTCATCATTTCAGCGTCGGCGCCGTCCAGATAGAGCTTCTGCATATTGGCCGTGGTGATGGACTTCACCTCTACGCTGAACACATTCTGCATATACAGCTTTGCGCCTTTACGGGCCAGCATCCACTTCCTGTCGCCAGCCTGATTGGCCATGGCGTAGGCCAGCGGGATGCCCTTCGACTCCGCAGTCAGGATATAGTCATACTCCGGGGCCCTCTTCAGCAATTCTGCAGCGCAGGCTTCCGTCAGCTCACAATCGCCAAAGATCACGAACGCGCCGATATACAGTTCCTCGTTGACAGGGCACAGAGGCAGATCTCGCTTGAGACCAGCGATGGTCATGGTATACTTCATCTGTGATCATCCTTCATTCATCTTCTTGCACAAAAGTGCACTTTACACTTTATTGTAGCGCGAAAGTCTTCGCTTGTCAACGTACAATTTTTGCGGAATTCAAAAGAACGTTCAGCTTTCTTTTTCGATCACGCCGCCAGAAACGGTCATGATCCGAGCTGTTGCCAGCATCAGCGGATCTCCGTCAAACAGGTTCAGGTCAGCGCGCATGCCTGGACGGATGCTGCCGCAGCAGCCGTCCAGTCCGAGAATCTCCGCCGCGCCCCGGGTGATGGCGCTCACCGCAGCATCTCTGTTCATGCCTGCACGAACGCACAGCCCCGCGCACAGCGGCAGATGATGCAGCCGCGTCGCCGGATAATCAGACGTCAGGGCAATCCGCACACCCATGGCAGACAGGGCGGCAGCCGCAGCATAGCCGCCTCCGCACCTGACCGCAGAAGCTCCCAGCACCACCGCACAGCCCGACGCAGCCACCTGCGCCAGCATACCTTCGCATCCACGCAGATGAGCCAGAATCAGCTTTGTTCCCCGCCCGTCCGCATGCTCCAGCACGCGGCGCAGCTGTCGCTCTCCGTCGATCTCACAGGCGATCCTTTGGTACTTGTTCAGCTCCCCGGCCAGTTCTGCGTCTGTCAGCTCCTCCGGCCTGATCATCCATACCGAGCCGTCAACTTCCGCTCTGTCACGCCCGTGATACACCCTGCACCATCCGGAATTCTCCGACCACAGCGCCTGCGTGGTCACGCCTGAAGCCAACGCATCCGAGCAAATATCGCGGACGTTCTTATCATCATCCTCTACGGCACGGATCAGATGCATATGCATGTCGATAAACCCCGGATATACATGCAGGCCTGTTGCGTCCACCGTCCGCGTTACGTCTTCTTCGGCGATATGGACGCCAATGCTCAGTATCTTTCCGTCTGAAATCAGAAGATTGCCTTTTACACATCCCTTGTCAGTCATCGTATGAATGTCAGCATTGCGAATCAGCAGCAAAGTTCCTTACTCCCTTATGATCAGAATCAGCGTTTTCCTCCGCTGGCATCTTTTGCATAACAGGGTAATTGTACCATGCCCGGCGTGAAAATGCCATGTATATTACGAAAGTTTTACGAATGTGACTATTTACAACAAAATGCAGATCATTCCGCCATCGCCCTCGTTGATAATACGCGTAAGCATCTCCTGCACCTTTCCCTGCGTGTCCGCAGGCATGCGCATCAGCTTGTTAGCCAGACCTTCCCTGACCATATCATTCAGACTCTTGCCGAAGAAATTGGTGCTCCAAATTTTCTGCGGATCATTCTCGAATTCCTCCAGCAGATACTGTACAAGCTCCTCACTCTGCTTCTCCGTGCCCACGATGGGTGTGACCTCGGTCTCGATGTCCACTCGGATCATGTGCAGGGACGGCGCCTGCGCCTTCAGCTTTACGCCGAATCGGCCGCCCTGACGGACGATCTCCGGCTCCTGCAGCGTCATTTCGCTGACAGCGGGCGTTACAAGGCCATACCCGGTTTCCTTTACCGAGCGGAGAGCCTCTGCCACATGATCATACTCTGCCTTCGCCGCCACAAGCTCCTTCATGAGGGAGAGCAGATGCGCATCGCCGCGAATCTGCGTTCCGCATTCCTCGCCAAGAATTCGGTTAAACAGGCCTTCCTTCAGCGGCAGGGTGAATTTCATCCTGCCTTCGCCGGGAAGCACGCTGTCCTGCCGCACGCCTTCAGTATATTCTGATCCGGCAAACGCCTCTTCAAACACGTCTGTTTCCCGCATGCAGCGCGGACTTTTTCCGGACGCCCGGACCTGATCCAGCACATGCCGCACCAGCCAGTGATCCTGATCCAGCGCGCCAAGCCACGCCGGCACATACAGCCTCGCTTCCCGCAGGGGAAACTCCATCAGTACGCTTTCCAGCACATGCTGAATATCCTCCACTCGCATTTCCTTTACGTTGAGAAGCATTACCGGCACAGCATACTTATCCTCCAGCGAATCCCGCAGGGCCAGCGTTTCGGCCTGCCTGGGATTGGCCGAATTCAGCACGATGACAAAGGGCTTCCCCAAAGCCTTCAGCTCACCTACGACGCGCTCCTCTGCATCCAGATATGCATTACGGTTCAAGTCGGTAATCGAACCGTCTGTCGTTACCACCAGACCAATGGTGGCATGCTCCGTCATCACCTTACGTGTACCGATCTCCGCGGCCTGATCAAAAGGAATGTCCTGTTCGAACCAGGGCGTATGCACCATGCGGGTAGCGTCGTTTTCTTCTGCTCCCAGCGCACCCTTGACCATGTAACCTACGCTGTCCACCATTCTGATTCTCACCGGCGTCTGCTCCTGCAGCATCACCTCCACAGCCTCCCCTGGTACAAACTTCGGCTGTGTCGTCATGATGGTTCTGCCCGAGCCAGACTGTGGGAGTTCGTCCGAAAGGCGATCCTTCTTCGGTCCCGAGGGAAGTCGGGGCAGCACGAGTTCCTCCATGAAACGGCTGATAAAAGTGCTCTTGCCTGTCCGGCATGGGCCTACCACGCCGATATATACGTCCCCGTCTGTCCGCTCTGCGATATCGCGGTAAAGGTTAAATGAATGGCTTCTTTCCATAAAGGACGTCCCTCCTTGCCTGCGCTTACCCATGCTTATGGCAGGAAAGGAGCGGATATTCATGCAGGGCAAAACAAAAAGAGGAGAGCCGTTGCTCTCCTCTTGCTGTGATCCGTATAGGATTACACGCGCTTGACTTCCTTGATCTTGGCAGCCTTGCCCTGCAGAGAACGCAGGTAGTACAGCTTAGCGCGACGAACCTTACCCTTGCGGATGACCTCCACGTGATCAACGCGGGGAGAATGCTTGGGGAACGTACGCTCAACGCCGATGCCGTAGGACACGCGACGGACAGTGAAAGTCTCGCGGATGCCGCCGTTGCGCATGGCAATGACGGTGCCTTCAAACGCCTGCAGACGCTCGCGGTTGCCTTCAACGACCTTCACCCAAACGCGGATGGTGTCGCCGATGCCGAAAGCGGGCAGATCGGTACGGAGCTGCTTAGCCTCGATAGAACGGATGATTTCGCTCATGGTTATGTGCCTCCTTCCCTCATAGACGTTC
>JAFURI010000061.1 GCA_017471885.1 Clostridia bacterium
CTGGATCAGCGCCAACTACCTGTGGAAGCACCAGAACCAGACCATCGTGGACGGTCTGTCCCACTCCTGCAACTACTTCTTCTATGAGCTGGGCAGCCGTCTGGGCGAGGAGCGCCTGTACCGCTACGCTTCCCTCTTCGGTCTGACCTCCCGCACCGGCATCGACCTGCCCGGCGAGGTGCGCAGCGTGGTCGGAAGCCAGAATACGCTGTACGATCCTACCAAGGCCATGAACGAAGCCAGTCAGGATACGTCCCTGCCGATCATCGTTTTCAACTCCATCAAGAAGCATCTGCGCAACTGCGGCGCATCCCGCAACATCGAGTATGACGACGAACGCCTCTCCGTGTGCGCCAAGCGACTGATGGATATGGCCGTCAACTACAACGAATCCGAATGGCTGGACAACATGCGCACCATCCTCATGGAAGAATTGAACATGACCAAGGAAATGGTGTATCTGCAGTCCGTCATCGGCGACACCTACAACTACATGAACGATATCAAGTGGGGCGGCGGCCAGACCATTCTGACCGGCATCGGCCAGTCGGTTACCGTGCTGACCCCCATCGCCGTAGCCCGCTACGTGGCGGCTGTGGCCAACGGCGGATACGTGTACAACGTCTCGCTGGTGGATTCCATTATCTCCCCCGAGGGCGAGATTCTCTCCCAGCGCGAGCCCCAGCTGGTCAACCAGCTGGAGGATCCCAACAACTACATGGATCTGATCCGTCAGGGCATGCAGGGCGTAGTTGACGAGTCCGGTACCGCGAGCAAGTACTTCAAGAGGTGGAAGTACGATGCTGCTACCGTTCTCGCTGCAAAAACAGGTACCGCCCAGACCACCTCCATCGACCTTGAAAACAACGCATGGTTCGTGGCGTTCGCGCCCTACGACAATCCCGAAATCGCCGTGGTATCCTTCATTCCCAACGGCTACTCCGGCGGCGAGGCCTCCATGGCGGCCCGCGACTTCATCACCTGGTATCTGGATCAGGAGACCCTGCGCACGGTGGATTACGATCTGCCCGTGGGCAACTCGCTGGCTCCCTGATGAGGCCGCCATCCCCGTCACCCCACTGGAATCCCGCCCCGCGCATTGCTCCGGCAATGCGCGGGTGCAATGAAGTACGATGATTGGAGCATCTGATATGGGCAAGGCATGGTTGGTCGCCTCCGGCAAGGGCGGCGTTGGCAAAAGCACGGTGGTATCCGCCCTAGCGCAGGCGCTGGCCCGGCAGGGCATGCGTACCTGCGTGGTGGACGGTGACATCGGTCTGCGCGATCAGGACGCGCTGCTGGGGCTGGAAAACCGCATCGTCTACGATCTGGTGGACGTATCCAACAAGGAATGCCGCCTGACCCAGGCACTGATTTCCCCGCTGGAGCAGCCCAATCTTTCCCTGCTGCCTGCCTCCCAGTTTGCCCGCGCCAAGGAGCTGGATCCCAAGGCCTTCCGGCGGATCATTGCCGAATTGAAGAAGCAGTTCGACCATGTGATCATCGACGGGCCCGCTGGCATCGAGCGCGGACTGCGGGGCATCCTCACTGCCGAATATGACGAAACGCTGATCGTCTGCACCCCGGACGACGTGTGCATCCGCAATGCGGAGCGTGCCGTCTTCACCATGGAGAGCAAGAAGCTTCCCCGCCCCGCCGTGATCGTCAACCGCCTTGTGCCTGATCTGATCGAGGCAGGCGAAATGTACGCCGCACAGGTGGTGGCCCAGACGCTGGATCTGCCCCTGATGGGCGAAATTCCGGAGGATCAGACCGTCTACCGTGCGCTGATTACCCATGTCCCGCTGATGGATACGGACTGCGAGGCGCAGCGGGCCCTTGCCCGAATCGCACAGCGCATGAAGGGCGAGAACGCTCCCCTGCCCGACTACGGACGGCAGAAGCGGGCGTGGTATCACAAGCTGTTCCGCCGCCGCATCAAGGAGGTCAAACGTATTGATCGCTGAAAACAGACGCGTACGCGCCCATGTGGACAAAACGCTGCTGGTTCTGGTTTTCGCCATGGCTGTCTTCGGCGTGCTTGCCGTATGCGTGGCCACCTATTCTCCGGAGGCCAGCTCGGACGCGCCCATCCTCAATCACATTGTGGAATCCAACTACGCAGTGCGCCAGTGCATCTTCCTGTTCATGGCGCCCTTCATCATCACCGTCATCATCAACATTCCCTATGATTTCATGCGCCGCCGCACGGAGCTGATCTACTACGCGTCCACCATCCTGATCTTCGTGGTGTGGATCTTCAACCGTGCCGAGGGCGTGAAGGCCTGGCTGGACATCATCTGGGGCTTCACCATACAGCCCTCGGAGTTCGCCAAGCTGGCCATGATCCTGATGATGGCCAAGACCCTTTCCCGCTATGACCGGCCTATGAGTACGATGAAGGAGTTCATCCATATTATGGTGCTGCTGGGCGTTCCCTGCGTCATCATTCTTCTGTCCGGTGAAACCGGCTCCATGATGGTGATTGCCTTCCTGGTCGCCATTATGCTGTTTTTCTCCAATGTGGATATGAAGAAGCTGTTCATCATGGCGGCTGTTGTGATACTGGCGGTGCTGGCGCTGTACGGCTTCATGGTGGCGACCGGATCGGACGACTACCGACTGGCCCGCATTCTGGCCTTCATCAACCCTGAGCTTTCGCCCCTGGGCGACGCGTACCAGCAGTCCCAGAGCAAGATGGCCATCGGCTCCGGCGGCATGTGGGGCATCGGCATGTTCGTGGACGGCGCGCTGTCCCAGCTGAACTACGTGCCCGCCGACTGGACGGACTTCATCTACTCCACCATCGGCGAGGCATGGGGCTTTGTGGGCTGCAGCATCGTGCTGCTGGGCTATCTGCTGATTCTGCTGCGCATGCTCTACCTTGCACGCTACACCCGCGACAAATTCGGCATGCTGGTCATCATCGGCGTGATGGGCATGCTGCTGTTCCACGTATTTGAGAACATCGGCATGACGCTGGGTCTGATGCCCATCACGGGCATTCCCCTGCCCTTCCTCTCCTACGGCGGCTCCAACATGGTGACCAACATGGGCGGCGTGGCGCTGGTGCTGAACGTGACCAAGAACCGCAGCCTCTCCCACTCCGTGCTGACTCCGCAGATAAGGAATAATCAGCAATACCGCTTCTCCCGCCGCATTTAAAAAGGCATTGAAAAACCCGCTCCGAAAAGGAGCGGGTTTCTTTTGTATCAGCCGTCGTAGCGAAGCGCCTCGATTGGGTGCTTCCTTGCAGCCTTGTTGGCGGGGTACAGACCGAAGATCAGGCCCACAGCGGAGGAATATCCAACCGCAAGCCCCACCACGTCCGCAGACATGGCGAAAGTAATGCTTTCCGCCACGTGCGAAAAAATCTGCAGGATCACCCAGGACAGCCCCAGGCCCAGCATGCAGCCCATCAGGCTAAGCATCAGCGCCTCCAGCAGGAACTGCGCCATAATGCTGCGATGCCCTGCGCCGATGGCCTTGCGGATGCCGATCTCCCTCGTGCGCTCTGTAACGGATACCAACATAATGTTCATGATGCCGATGCCGCCCACCAGCAGCGAGATTGCCGCCACGCACCCCAGCATCAGCGTGAGGGTGTCGGTCACCTTGTCCATGGCCTGTGAGATGCTGGACATGTTGACCAGCGTAAATGCGTCGGAATCCTGCTGGAAACGCTTGAGCAGCGCCTGCTCCAGCGCATTCTCCGCCGCGGAGGTATCCCCGTCCGCAGACGCGCAGAAGGACGTCACGTACGGCTGGCCCGCCATACGGCTTTCCACCGTGAATGGCACGTAGACGGATACGCCGCCCATCATGCTGCGCATGGCGCTCATCATGGATTCCTCCTCCGCCAGCACGCCCACCACCTGAAAGGATCGGCCGCTGATGGTAAACCGCTTGCCCAGCACGTCCTCTTCGCCGAAGAGCTCCTCTGCTGCGTCGTAGGCCAGCACCGCCACGTAGGAGCGGTTATCCACGTCCGCTGTCTTGAGGAATCGTCCCTGGCCCAGTTCAAGGCCCTGAATATCATAATACGCCGGGATGACGCCGTTAAGGGACACCATGACCTCGTTGCTCAGATACTTGGCAGTTGTCGTCATGGAGCCGGAGGGAGACGTCAGGCCCACGCCCTCCAGCTGACTCAGGCGGCTCAGGTCCTCCAGACGCAGGGGCGCGCCCTTGTCATCCATGACGCTGACGGTGACCATGTCGTTGCCCAGGTTTTCCACCTCGCTGGTGATGCTGCCTGCAGCGCCGTCCACCAGTGAAACCAGCACCACCAACGCCGTCACGCCGATGATGATGCCCAGCATCGTCAAGAAGGATCTCATCTTGTTGGAGCGCACGGCTTCCCACGCCATCTTGATGGATTGGAAGATCATTCTGCCTCCACCTCCTCCACCCGGCCGTCCATGATGCGGATCCGCCGCTTCGCCTGCGCGGCCACCTTCTCGCTGTGGGTAATTAGCACAATGGTGATGCCGCTTTCGTTCAGCTCGCAGAACAGTCGCATGATCTCGTCGCCGGTGCGGGAGTCCAGATTGCCCGTGGGCTCGTCCGCAAGGATCAGGCTCGGCTGAGCCGCCAGTGCACGGGCCACGGCCACGCGCTGCTGCTGGCCGCCGGAAAGCTCCGCCGGGCGGTGCTTCGCACGCTTCTCCAGCCCTACCTTGGCGAGGGACTCCATGGCGCGGCGCTTGCGCTCCGCCGTGCCTACGCCCTGATAAATCAGCGGCAGCGCCACGTTCTCAAAAGCTGTCATGCGGGTCAGCAGATTAAAGCTCTGGAACACGAAGCCGATCTTCCTGTTCCGGATCTTCGCCAGCTCGTCGTCACTGTATTTCTCGATAGCCTGCCCGTCCAGCAGATATTCTCCGCTGTCAGCCACGTCAAGACAGCCCATGATGTTCATCAACGTGGACTTGCCGCTGCCGCTGGGGCCAATAATGGCTACAAATTCGCCCTCACAGATGGTCAGCGACGCATCATCCAGCGCGCGCACCTCTTCCCCGCCGATCGAATAAATCTTCGATACATGCTTCATCTCAATGATCGGCCTGCGGGCGTTACTCATACGTCCTACCTCCCGGCATGGCGGCGAAGGGGGGCATCATGAAATTCCAGGAGGAGGTGGCATACACAATCCTGTCGCCTGCCTGAAGACCGGACAGCACCTGCGCGTTTGCCGCGTCCGCAAGGCCGGTGGTAATGTACGCCTTGCGCTGCTGATCCCCCTCATCCAGCAGATAAACATAGGAACCCCGCTCATCCTCATGCACCGCCCCCAGAGGCACGATCACCACGTCCTCCACGCTTTCGGACAGTATCACGGCGCTGCCGTTCATGCCCGCGCGCAGACGCGGATCAGCCTCCAGCTCCAACTCGGTCTCATAGGCGGTGATGCTGCCGTTGGGCTTGCCCAGCCAGGAAATACGCCTGACCGTCGCGGTAAAGGTTTCGGAGGAAAACGCGTCCATGGTGATTTCCGCCTGCTGGCCTACCTGTACCTTGCCTACGTCCAGCTCGTCCACGTCGATGATCATCTTCGTTGCGCCGCCCACGCCCAGCACAAACCCGGCAGCTTCGCCGGTACCGTCCTGGGACACGGTCTTCACACCTTCCGCCGCCAGCACCTCGTTCACGGTGCAGTCCTCCGGAGCAAGGACGTGGGGCTGACGCTGATACCGGAGCACCGTCTGCAGCTGCGCGGCAAGCTCGTCACGATCCGCCAGCGCCTTGCGGTAATCATCCGTAGCGGGCTCGTTCTCCAGCGTGAAAAGCTTCGCACGGGCCGCTACCTGCGCATCCAGATCATAATGTACCTTGGAAATCATTCCGCCGTTGCCGAAGATGGGCAGCGGCGCATGGATCTCCAGCACGCCTTCGCCGATCATCACAGAATCGCTGTACACCGCTGCCTCTGCCAGATACGGCGCCTTGTCGTCCTCCAGCGTGATCAGATAGCCCTCCGCCGTGCGGCTGACCACCGTGCCGTCCTCCGAGCCGCCGTTCCAGCGCACACGAACTTCGTCGTTCATCTCCAGCACACTGTCGGTGGCGATGCGCACCTGCATCAATCCGTCCGTGGACAGAATCGCCAGCGCGCCGTGCTCGTTGACGGCTTCAATCACGTCGTCGCCTTCCTCCGCGGGCAGATGCTTGATCCGTCCCTTGGCGGGCGCATTGATGCTGCTGGTCAGGCGCAGCACACCCAGCTGCTTGTCCAGCGCAGTCAGCTGGGAGGACAGCTCTGCGGCCCGGTATTCCAGCGAATCCGCATCCAGCACAGCCAGCACGTCGCCCTTTGCGGCCCGGTCGCCTGCCTCCACAAAGATCGCCTCAACCTTGACGCCCTCGGGAAGCTTCACATCCAGCGTGTCCTTCACCTCCAGCATGCCGCTGCCGGTGATGGTCACAGACACGTCTCCGCGCTCCACCGTATGGCTTTCCACCTTCGCAGACGCAGGGACGGATTGCATCGCCATCAGCCTCGGCGCGGCATAAACGCCCGCCGCGCAAAGGATGAGAAAAATCAGCACCCACTTCAGCCACTTTCTTTTCTTCATCACATATAACCTCCTGATGCATGCAGAATAAGTACCGTTACATTATACTACGCCAATGTAAACCATACATGAACAAAATCCCTTTTTTTGCCTCTTCCTTGTCTGAAAAAGCTCCCTGTTATGTGCAGGGAGCTGCCGTCCGCTGTGTCCAGAAGGCAATGGCGCGGCGGTTATAGGTATAGCTGAGATACAGCACGCCCTCCCTGTACACCAGCGATGGATAGGAAAACTCAGCCGTCTGACCGGTGAATTCATTCAGCGGCTGATCATTCACCACCGCATAGGGAGAAAAGCTTTCGCCGTTGTCAAGGCTCTGATAAATACACAACGGCGTCCGCTGAACAAAGTCGCCGCTGGTAGGATTCAGCGCCAGAAAGATTCGTCCGTCCTCTGTCCGCACGGCGTCAATGCCGCTGTTGTTGTTCGGCACAAGCAGCGGCCTTGCCTGCATCCAGGTTCTGCCGCCGTCCACGGAATCAGAGCGGAAAATGCGTCCCGCGCTGGTGCGCAGCAGCGCATGCACGCAGCCGGGCCTGCTCTCCCACAGTGTCGGTTGAATGGCTCCCCTGCCCGGAATATAATCATGCCGATCCGCATCGGTCAGGTTGACGGGGATCCTCGCACGCTGCACAAAGGACTCGCCCTCGTCAGAGGATACGTCCACCCTGGGCGTCCACGGGCCATCCTCGTCCGAATTGGGTGCAAGCAGCTCACCGGAGGCAAGGCGTATGGGCTTGGAGCGCACCGGTCCGCCCGCAGGATTTCCCACATAGGGATGAGGCTGCGACCACATGCGACCTCCGTCCGCAGAAAACATGGTCCAGCTCCGCCAATGGGCAATCTCCCTGCCGGTTTTGAACACCAGCCTGATTCCGTCCCGGACGGCAAACAGCACAGGATTCCAGTGCGGCTCGTCGGATAACTTGGCGATCAGCCGGGGATCAAGCCAGCGCGCTCCGTCAAACTCGCTCAGCCAGATTCCTACGTCGTCGGCCCGCTCCTTAGTTCCGGCAAAGTAAGCGCAGATCAGTCTGCCTTCCTCCAGCGGAAGCAGGCAGCTGGCGTGGCATTGCGGAAAGAATCGCCCCGGTTCAAACATCAGCACGGACAATAGAATACCGCCTTTCTGCGAAGCATCTGGAAAGAGTATATCACAAAAGTCAGATTCCCGGTGAAAAAAAAGCAAAAGAAAAAGCTCTGACAATCGTCAGAGCTTTCAGTCTGGGTGAGAGGAATCGAACCTCCGGCCTCTTGAACCCCATTCAAGCACGCTACCAAACTGCGCTACACCCAGATATTCTTTTTGTTCTTTCGGATTTTTGTTTGTCCGGCGAACAAGATATATATTATCACTGTTTCTCTGTTTTGTCAACACTTTTTTCGAAATTTTTCAAAGTTTTTTTGTTTGCTTCCATTCGGTCGTTTTCTATGGTATAATATGCCAGAAATACAATCTGTGAGGTGCTTTTCCATGCTGAAAACAACCTTCCCTACCCTGAATCTTGAATCCTCTGCTCTGGGCTTCGGCTGCATGCGCTTCCCTACCGACGCTGACGGCAAAATTATCGAAGACGAAGCCATCCGCATGGTTCATCATGCCATCGACAACGGCGTAACCTATATCGACACCGCTTACCCCTATCACGGCGGCAACAGCGAGCTGGTTGTCGGCAAGGCGCTGAAGGACGGCTACCGCGAAAAGGTAATCCTTGCCACCAAGCTGCCCATGTGGAAGGTGGAAAAGCACGAGGACATGATGGCGATCCTTGACGAGCAGCTGGAAAAGCTGCAGGTGGACTGCATCGACTTCTATCTCCTGCACGCCATGAACGCCGAGCGTCTGGAGCTTGCCCGCAAGCTGGATTACAAGAAGTTCCTTGCAGAGGCTCTTGCGCAGGGCAAGATCAAGTATCCCGCATTCTCCTTCCATGACAATTACGACGCCTTCATGGCTATCCTCAATGATTACGACTGGAAGATGTGTCAGGTGCAGATGAATATTCTGGACGACAACAACCAGGCCACCCTGAAGGGCATTGAAGCAGCCAGGGAAAAGGGCGTGGGCGTTGTGGTGATGGAACCTCTGCGCGGCGGTCTGCTGGCCAATCCCCCTGCGGACGTGGTGAAGCTGTACGAGAGCTGGCCCACCCGGCGTACCGCTGTGGACTGGGCCTTCCGCTACCTGTACACCATGCCTGGTGTGGTGACCATCCTTTCCGGCATGAGCACCATGGAGCAGGTAGTGGACAACCTGCGCATCTTCGACGTACCCCAGGGCGAAGCCCTTACCGACGAGGACAAGCAGCTCTACGTGCAGGTGAAGGATACCTACATGGCCTGCACCAAGACCCGCTGCACCGGCTGCAAGTATTGCCAGCCCTGCCCCATGGGCGTGAAGATCCCCAGCATCTTCCAGGGCTATGATACCTCCCTGATGCGCGCCGACGGCAGCTTCAAGAAGGGTTATGCCAAGATTTCCGCCGAGGAGGCCGATGCTTCCCGCTGTGTGGGCTGCGGCAAGTGCGAGCGCGCCTGCCCCCAGAACCTGCCCATCATCCGCTACCTGAAGGAAATCCACGCGGAGTGCACTGCCGAATAAGCTGCGCTCCTATGTACCCGGCGCGTTATGCGCCGGGTTTTTGTTTTAGTCGCCCCTGCAGCGGTTGTAAATCAGCAGCGCGATGATAATCACCGCAAGAATCACCGCAAAGGCGATCAGCATGGCCAGTACCGGCGCGAAGGTCTCATAGAATACTGCGCCAAGAATCAGTCCGACCGTGAACACCAGCAGGAATACCAGGAAGCCGATCACACCGCTCAGGCATGCGCCGCAGCGACGGTTATACCGGACGTTACAGGAGTTCGAGCAATTGCAATTCATACAGGCACCTCCCTTTCCCGACCTCCGATACATTCTATGCCCTCCCTGTGCCCGGGTGCAAAAAAGACGCTGGTCATTCGGCCAGCGTCTCTTTGCATATCAGATTCAGTTCTTCTCCAGCAGCTCGCACAGCTTGTCGATGCTCTCCCGGAACACCTGCAGGCTGGAGCGCCAGAAGTCCACGCTGCGCACGTCGATGCCCACGCTGGCAGCCACGTCCGCCACGTTGCCCGTAGCCGTGGCGCGAAGCAGCTGATCATACTCCGGCACGAATGCGTCGCCACGCTCCATATACCGGGCAAAAATGCCCTTGCCGAACAGCAGGCCGAAGGCGTAGGGGAAGTTGTAGAAGTGCAGATCCGCGCGATAGTAGTGGCTCTTGCAGGCCCACATGTAGGGATGCATATACTCCGGATCCAGACCGTCACCGTAGGACTGGCGCTGGGCGTCCAGCATGATCTCCTGCAGCTCACGGGAGGACAGCGCGTGGGTCTTGCGGCGCTCGATGACTTCCGTCTCAAAGATGTAGCGGGACAGGATATCCACGATCACCTGATTGGCGTCGGACACCTCCTGCTCCAGCAGCATGATCTGCTCCTCGGGGGTGGCGGTTTCCAGCATCTTGGAGGTCAGCAGCGTCTCGTTGAAAATGGAGGCAGTCTCCGCCAGAGGCATGGGATAGCCGCAGTTGAGCATGGACAGACCGCGCAGGCAGCGGTTGTGATAGGCATGACCCAGCTCATGGGCCAGCGTGCACACGGAGTTCAGGCTGCCGTCAAAGTTGGTCATCACATAGCTGACGTTGACGGGATGCACGCTTGAGCAGAAAGCGCCGCCGCGCTTGCCGGCGCGGGGATACGCATCAATCCAGCGCTCGTCAAACGCCTGCTGGATATGATCCGCCATCTTCTTGCTGAACTTGCCCAGCACGTCCACCAGCAGCTGACGCGCCTCATCCAGCGTATAGGAGGTATTGGCGTTGCCCAGAGGCGCAAACAGCTCCCAGAAGGGCAGACCGTGCTTATGACCCAGATACTTTGCCTTGGCGTGCATGTAGCGGCGGAAATCCGGCAGGGACTCCTTCATGGCGGTGAGCATGGCGTCCAGCGTCTGCTGATCCATCCGGCTCTGCTCCAGAGTCTGTTCCAGAAGGCTGTTGTAATGCCGCAGGGGCAGCATGGTCAGCGCCTCGCCCTTCATGCCGCTCATGCAGGCGGCCATGGGCGTTTCAATCTGCGGATAGGCGGCCAGCTCCGCTTCATAAGCGCGCTTGCGGGTAGCCTGATCAGGCGAGGACGCCAGACCACGCACCGCCGCCAGAGGCAGCTTTTTCATCACGCCGTTATCCTCATAATCCACCTGCACGGTGCTTTCCAGCGTGCCGCGCAGCTGGCTCCATGCGCCGGAGCCGGTAATCCGCAGCTTCAGCACGGTCTCCTCCAGCGCAGGATCAATGGTATGGGCGGCAGCCTTTGCATTCTGCCGCAGCATAAAGGCATGCTCGCGCAGCACCTCATCCTGCGCAATCACCTCATCCAGATTCTCAATGCCGCCCACATAGCGGGAGAGGGCGCTGCTGCACTGCTTGATGCGCACCATAAAGGACTGCATCTTGTCGTTGGCCGCCAGAGCTTCCTCATTCTGCGCTTCGACGGACAGGGTCAGATGCACCAGCGCACTCAGGCGGCGGGTCAGCGTCTCCAGACGGTTGAAGGTATTGATCACCTTCACCAGCTGCCTGCATGCATCCTCTTCCGGATTTGCCAGCAGCTGCTCCAGCTCGGCGGTCACCTGCTGCGCCTTTTCATAGTCGGCGGCAAAGTTCGGATCGTCAAAGCCCTTGTAGAGTCGGGTAAGATCCCATTGCATTGTGCTTCACTCCATTCATTACTTGGATTTATTGCGTCACAACTTCCTTCATTGTAGCCAATCTCTGCCAATATGTCAATCAAACCGCCATGTTTTTTCGTTTTTATGTTGACACGTCAACTTTTTGACTGTATAATTACGACCGATGTATTGTTGATGCATCAACTTTTCCCAAAGGAGATACAACCATGCCTGCACGTTACGAACACTTTTCCGCCGTGATTTCCAGCATCAGCCGCAGCATCCAGAAGATCGAGCGGGATGAGATGGAACGCTACGGCTGCAAGGGCGCTTTTGCCCAGTATCTGGCTGCCATGACGCATCGACCCGAAGGCGTAACTGCCGCCCAGCTGTGCGAGATCTGCGACAGGGACAAAGCCGCGGTATCCCGCGCCGTGTCCGAGATGGAGGAAAAAGGGCTCATCTGCCGCGGGCCCGGAGGCTACCGCGCCCGTCTGCAGCTGACGGAGGAAGGCCGTCGCGCCGCCTCTTTTGTGTTCGACCGTGCCCGGCTTGCCGTAGAAGCGGTGGGCCACAGCCTGACCGACGATAACCGGCAGACGTTTTATGCCGTCCTTGAGGATATTGCCGCCAATCTGGAAGCGGTAAGCCGTGACGGCATCCCCGAAAACGCCAAAGACAATGAGGAGGAACCCCATGAGCGTACGCATTGTGATTGATTCTACCTGTGATATTCCTGCCAACCTGAAGAGCCGTTTCGCCATCGTGCCGCTGACGGTGACCTTCGGCAGCGAGTCCTATCTGGACGGCGTAACCATTGATCATCAGCGTTTCTACGAGATGCTGGTGGAAAGCGACGCCCTCCCCACCACCAGCCAGCCCTCCCCCGACGCTTTCAGCCGGGTCTTCCGTCAGGCCCTGAGGGACTGTGACGAGGTGGTTTGCCTCACCGTGTCCTCCAGGCTTTCCGGCACCTGCCAGAGCGCCACCATTGCAGCAGAAGATTACGAGGGCCGGGTGCATGTGGTGGATACCCTGAACGTGGCCATCGGCGAGGCCATTCTGGCACAGCTGGCGCTTCAGCTGGCTGATTCCGGCATGTGCGCCGCCGATATTGCCAGCCGCCTCCTCGAGGAGCGGGCCAACGTACACCTGATCGCCATGCTGGACACTCTTGAGTACCTGAAGCGCGGCGGACGCATCTCCAGGGCTGCGGCCTTCACAGGCGGACTTTTGTCCATCAAACCGGTGATCGAGATCAGGGACGGCGAGATCGGCATACTGGGCAAGGCCCGGGGCTCCCGTCAGGGCAACAACCTGCTGGTGAAGGAGATTCAGACCGCCGGCGGCGTGGATTTCAACAAACCCCTGCTGCTGGGCTTCACAGGCCTGAGCGATGCGCTGCTGCGCAAGTACATTGAAGACAGCTGCGAATTGTGGCAGGGCCACGTCACCGAGCTTCCCTGCGCGCACATCGGCAGCGTGGTAAGAACCCATGCAGGCCCCGGCGCGGTGGCGGTAGCCTTCTTCGCCGCCAAATAAACAAAGAGCAGCCTTCATCCCGATAACAGGATGAAGGCTGCTCTTTCATTACAGGCCGTTGACGATATTCTCCGGCCTCCTGCCCTCCAGTGCGTCCAGAATCTGGCGGCAGTTGGCCCGCAGCATAGCCTCCCGCGTCTCTGCAGCATTGGCCCCCACATGCGGCGTCATGACGCACTGGGGCAGCGACAGCAGCCTCTGCGGAACAGCTGGCTCATCCGGATACACGTCCAGCCCGGCGGCAAAAAGCTGACCGCTCTCCAGCGCGTCGGCCAGCGCGTCGTGATCCACAATCGCGCCCCTTGCCGTGTTGATCAGGATCGCTCCGGGCTTCATCCGGGACAGGAACGACGCGTCGATCATACCCCGGGTGCTGCTGTTCAGCGGACAGTGGATGCTCAGCACGTCGGCCTGCGCCGCCACCTCGGAAGCGCTGCCCTCTCGGGTGGTGCAGCCGATGACCCGCATGCCCAGCGCCCCGGCCATCTCCGCCACGCGGCGGCCGATCCGCCCCATGCCAATGATTCCCAGCGTCTGTCCGCGCAGATTCCGTCCCATATGCCGTCCCATGCCGAAAAGCGTCTCCGACGGCTCCCGACGAAGCCGCAGATTCATCTCGCCCACCCGGCGGCTGGCGGCAAGCATCAGCGCGATAGCCAGCTCTGCGGTGGAATCCGCCACCTCGGCCGGAATATTGCACACCGGCACGCCGCACGCCGCAGCCGTCTGGATATCCACGCTGTCGTAGCCCGCGCCGTAATTGGCGATCACCCGGAGCCTGCGGCCCAGGCGAATGGTTTCACCGTCCAGAGGCCCTGCGGCAAGCACCGCGTCCGCGCCGGGAATCAGCGTCTGCAACTCCTCTCTGGTATAGGCCTGCAAGGGGGCGGGCATCAGCACCGTATGCCCCTGAAGCATTTCGACGCCCCTGTCCGGTACGCCGTGGGTGATCAGAATCGTAGCCATCATGTATCCTTCCTGCGCATGAAGCGCACAATGCATTTGAGGTGATGACGGGTGGCTGATTTTCCTTCCTGGCAGCAGGGCGTCAGGCATGAGTATCCTCCCCTGCGCGGCCCCCACCGGGCTGACGCCGTTGTGGCAGGCGGCGGTCTCGCTGGCATATTGACCGCGTGGCGGCTGCAGTCGCAGGGGTTGGAGGTCATCCTGCTGGAGGCAGACCGGCTGGGCCGGGGCGCGACCTTCGGCTGCAGCGGACTGTGCAGCTGTCAGGCCATGCAGGGATACCTGCGCGCAGCGGAAGCCTGCGGCATGGAAGCCGCCCGCACTTATGCCCAGCTGCTGCGGGAATCGGCGCAGGGCCTTGCGGATCTGATCCACCGTCTGCATCTGCCCTGTCAGCTGACGGAATGCAGCGTTTACGCCTACGCCGAGACGGAGGATGATCTGCCCGCGCTGCAGCACCTGCTGAAGCTTGAACAGCAGCTGGGGCTGAATCTTTCCCCCGCGCCGGATGCAGGAGGATGTCCGTTCCCAGTGGAGCTGTCCGCGGTGATGCACCGCCAGTATCTGCTTCATCCCCTTCCGATGCTGCTTGCGCTGGCGCAGGAGGCAGGAAGGCTTGGCTGCCGCATATACGAGCATACGCCGCTGCAGGCCATTGAGGGACGCGCCGTGCGCACACCTGAGGGCAGCGTCCGGACCGAGGCAATACTGCTGTGCACCGGCATACCGCCGGACTGCCGCAGCGCCTCCGTGCTTTCGCTGGTGGAGCCAAGGCTCCGGGAGGCGCGGGTCCTGCACGGTACAGCAGCGCTGCACACCGCCCAGCGATCCGTTCAGGGAGATGAATTCGCCATGCGGCCTCTGCCGGAGGGGCTGCTGATCACCCTCGACCGGGGCGCGTACGGCACCCGTGATACCGCCCGCAGCGCGCTGCTCCGCGACAGAGCCCTCCGCGCCCTTCTGCCGGATTATGACACGGCAGACGTGATTCTCCGCCGGGAACTGCATACCCGGGACGGACTGCCGCTGATCGGGCCCGTCGAGCCTTCCCGTAGTCAGGTGCTGATGGCAGGGTGCTTTGGCGGCATGGGGCTGGCAGGCTCCTGCCTTGCGGCAGAGCTCCTGACCGCCTCCGTACTGGCAAAGCCCATGTCGGAGAGCAGCCTGTTCCTCCCCTTCCGCCTGCAGGGACAAAGGCGCGTCTTTGCTGCGTCAGCCCTGCGCAGAAGCATCCGGCGCTGGAAACGGCGTTCCGCGCCCCGATGTCCGCACATGGGTTGTCCACTGCGTTACAATCCCGGAAACAGGCAGTGGGAATGCCCATGCCATGGCTCCGGCTTCGATCTTTTTGGTCAGCCGCTGTCGGCTCCCGCCGTCCGCAGCGCCGTGCTCTCCCCCCGGGACAGACCGGACGCATAAAGCGCGGCCGTCATCGGGCCGCGCCTTTACTCATTCGCGGACGGTCTCCGCTTCCTCGAAATCAGGATCCGCCTCCGGCATGTGATCACAAACCATCAGCAGCGCATCCTCATTGTTGTCCTCATAGTAACGCTTGCGAACGCCCAGCTTGATAAAGCCCAGCGACTGGTACAGGTTCTGCGCCGTCAGGTTGGATTTGCGCACCTCCAGCGTCGCATACGCCGCACCCAGATTGGACAGATACTGCATCAATTCCGCAGTCAGCGCCCGGCCATAGCCGCAGCCCCGATGCGCCTGTGCGATGGCAATGTTGGTGACGTGACTCTCGTCCAGAATCACCCACGCGCCGGCAAAGCCAATCACCTGTCCATCCTTCTCCGCTACCAGGTAGCGGGCCACGGCGTTGGTGGTCAGCTCGCGTTCGAAATCCGCCTCGCTCCAGGGCGTAGGAAAGGTAGCCGCCTCAATGGCTGCCACAGCCTTCACGTCAGTCAGGGTCATGCGCCGGATGATCAGATCATTTTGCATTGGCGGCCTCCGTCAGCTTCTTGTTCCGCTCCGCATTGGGCGCGCGCAGATACAGGGGCTGGAGCGCGAGATAATCCACCTCATGCTCCGCAATGGACGCAAGGAACGCCGCTGACGCGGGGCGCAGATAAGCCGACTGGGGCGGCGCAAACACCGCCGCTTCGCCCAGCAGCGCCTGCAGCTTTGTCCTCTGCACAGGCATGCCGTCGCCAAGGAACAGGAATCGGCTGCCCAGTGCACGGATGCGTTCTGCGTATTCCTCCACCTTCAGGGGAATATCCTCCATCAGCCGCTGGGGTATGCCGTCCTCACCCACCGTAAAGGCCGCGCCGTAGACCTGACCGGCCCGCGCGTCCTGAATGGGGCACACCACGCCGTCAAAGGCCCCTGCGCCTGCAGCCATGGCCTCCAGCGCATCCACCGCCACGCAGGGCTTTCCTGCGCCGTGGGCAAGCCCCTTGAGGGTGCTCACGCCAATGCGCACGCCGGTAAAGGAACCCGGCCCCGCCACCACCGCCAGCCGATCCATTTCACCGATGGTCATGCCTGCGGACTGCAGCGCGGTATCAATCATGGGCAGCAGGTTCACGGAATGGGTCAGCTTGTTCTGCACGGCGCATTCGTAGCGGATCACGCCGTCAGCCATCACGGCCACTCCGCACACGGGCCCGGACGTATCAATCAGCAGCAGTTTCATGGATATCCTCCCACTTCAGTTCACGGAAATAGCCCCGGGGCATGAGGGTGATGCGCCGCTCGTCGTCCCCCACAGGCTCAATGGAGACCTCCAGATAATCCTCCGGCACAGCGTCGGGACACTGGGTGGGCCACTCCACCACCGCCACGCCGTCGCCGCCCAGATACTCATCCATGCCCAGCTCAAACAATTCCTCCGAGGACTCCAGCCGGTACCAGTCAAAATGGTACAGCGGAATCCGGCCCTCGTCGTATACGTTCAGGATGGTGAAACTGGGGCTGGTCACAGCGGATTCCACGCCCAGCCCCTTTGCAATGCCGCGGGTCAGTTCGCTCTTGCCCGCGCCAAGGTTACCCAGCAGCAGCAGCACATCGCCCGGCTGAAGCTGTTCGGACAGCCTTTCGCCCAGCGCGCGGGTTTCCTGCGGAGAACGGGTGATCATGGCAACTTCCTCACTTTCGCACATGCAGCAGCGGAGACAGGGGCTTGTAAATCAGGTAGGTTACGATGCTCAGCGCCACGCCCTTGAGCAGATTGAAAGGCGCGGTCACCGTCAGCAGAAAATCAAAGGACGGGTAGCTGCTGGTCAGCATGGGAAACAGCAGCGCATAGTTGGTCAGCGCGGCCACGACGATCATCACCGCCGTGCCTGCCGCCATGCCGATCACAGCGGACTTCCTGCTCTTGCCGTGCTGATAGATGACCGCTGCGGGCAGCAGCATGGCTGCGCCCATGAGGAAATCAGCCAGCTCGCCCACGCCGCCGGTACCGGAATGCAGAAGCCCCAGCAGGCTCTTCACCAGCAGGATCAGCACGCCCGGGCCCACGCCCATGGAGAATCCGCCCAGCAGCACCGGCAGATTGCTGAAATCCAGCTTGTAGAAGGAGACGACGGGCACTTCGATCATAAACAAAATTGAGGACAGCGCCGACAATACGGCGATGCGGGTCAGGTACTGCACGGAAAGCTTCCTGCGCACGGGGATTCCTCCTTACAAATACGCACGCCCCTGAAGCATATCGCTCATCAGGGGCGGAAAACGGACGCAGACATCCTGCGTATTTCCAGCGCTCTTCTCACATCCAGACTATACTGTCGGCATCGGATTTTCACCGATTCGGCCCTGCACATGCAGGGTTCGCGGGCTGTACCGCCGGTAGGGATTTTCACCCTGCCCCGAAGAAGCTTCATACAGGCTATGCTTTTATCACACAGACAAAGGCCTGTGCCACCGTCATGATAGCACAGGCCTTTGATACTGTCAATGGAAAATCACAGACGGATCACCGCAGGGCCTTCGGGACGGATATCCAGCACATGGCAGCTGTGCTCGCCGAACGCGCCCTCCATCACTTCCACAAAGCGGCCCAGCATATGCGCAGGCACAAAGTTCAGCGTGGTGCCGGCAAAGCCGCCGCCGTGGATGCGCCAGCCGCCCTGATTGAGCAGCATGTTTTCCGCCAGCGCCAGCGCGAGGCACAAACTCTGATCCTCCACGCGGGCGTACACATTCTGCAGATACATATAGCTGGAGCGTCCGGAGCAGACAATCTCCCAGAAGAACGCGCCCAGATCATCCCTGTCCAGCGCCTCCACCTGACGGACGACGCGGTCGTTCTCGTCAAAGAAGTGCAGCGCGCGCATCAGCGCACGGTCGGACACCTTGCTGCGCAGCTCGGGAATCGCCTGCATGAATTCATCCCTGCGGACGCGGCGCAGCACGTCCTCGCCCAGGCAGGCGGCAACCTGCTTCATCTCGGCGGGAATCGCAGCGTAATCGTCGGTCAGGTCGGCATGGCTGCCGCCAGTAGCCACCACAACCAGCGCATAGCCCTTGGCGGCGAAGTCGTAGGACATGGGGCGCACTTCGGGATCATCGCCGCGGAAATCCACCGTGACCAGACCGCCGGCGGAGGAAGCCATCTGATCCAGCAGACCGGAGGGCTTGCCGAAGTACACGTTCTCCGCGTACTGGCTGATCTTGGCGCGCTGCTTGAAATCAATCACGAAGTCGTTGTACAGCGCATCCAGAATAGCACAGGTCATGACCTCGAAAGCGGCGGAGGAAGACAGGCCGCTGCCGGAAGCCACGGAGGAGGTGACGGCAGCGTCAAAGCCGCCGATCTTGTAGCCCATTTCCGCCATTCGTGCCGCCACGCCGCGCACCAGCGCAGCGGTAGTGCCCTTCTCCTCCTCGCGCACGGACAGGTCGCTCAGATCCATGGACATGGGCTTGTAGCCCTCGCTGTGGACGTTGACGATCATATCATCGCGGCGGGACACGGCGGACAGGGTATCCAGATTCACAGCAGCAGCCAGTACCTTGCCCTTGTTGTGATCGGTATGATTGCCGCCGATCTCCGTACGGCCGGGGGCGCTGATCATCAGCACCTCCTTCTCGGCATGGAACAGCTCCTCATGCCTTTTGAGCAGACCCACATAGCGGGCAGTCTGCTCCACCAGCATACCGTCGCGGTTGCCGTAGAGGCGGTTGAGGCGCTCCATGACCTGCGGAGTCTTCAGGTTGCGGATCATATTGGCATACATACTCATGTCAGTTCCCGTCCTTCCTGTTAATATGCGGCTTATTTCACGGCTTCCTGCCAGATGCTGACCATCTCGCTCAGGCCCTTATGCTCAAGGGTCTGGCAGAACTGGCTCCAGTTTTCGTCGTTCAGCTCCACGTCGCCCACCACAAACCAGACCATCTGCTGCTCGGCATAATAGCCCAGATCCATTTGCAGCTCGTTCACGCGCTGCTGGGTAGCCGAATCCAGCCAAACGACGGGATAGGGCTCCACGCACAGCTCCTTGAGGGCGATCAGCTCGCTGATAACCTGCCTGGTCAGCGGATCGTCATACGCCAGCTGGAACTCCACAGAAGCCAGACCCGGGGCGGGACCGCCGTCGGCAATGGTGCTCTCCACCAGCACGGTGGAAGCCACGGTCTCGGTATCATAGATCCAGGACCAGGTGCCGTCGCCGTTCCAGAGGTACTCCACGTCTTCCTCGCCGGCCTGCATCAGGTAGCAGCCCTGCTCGGTATAGAGAAAGTCCACCCAGCTGACCAGCTTTGCGGGATCCTTGCAGGCGGAGGTAATGGCAAACGTGCCGTGGATCAGATCGCCCGCAAAGTCGCGGTAGCTCTGCACGCCCTCGTAGGTCAGGGGCATCAGCAGCGCATAGTCGGACATGGCGGCAGCCGGGATCATATTCATGGGCGTGGGAGAGAGGAACATGCCATAGGTAATGGTCGCGTCGCTCTCGGTGATCTGGCGGCTGGAGTCCATGGAGCTGAAGCCGGTACTATCAATCAGCCCCTCCTCCCACAGCTGATGCAGCCAGAGGAGGAACGCGCGGTGCTCATCGGTGCCGAGAATGGAGGTCACGGCGCCGGTTTCATCCATGCGGACGTAGTAGTCGTTGCTCACCAGACCAAAGGCATGGCCGAGGAATCGCAGATCCCACATGCCGGTAAAGGTCATAGGAACCTCGTCGCTCTTGCCGTTGCGGTTGGGATCCTTCGTCTTGAAGGCGCGCAGCACCTCCGTCAGTTCCTCCGCATTGGCAGGCATATCCAGCTGAAGATTTTCCAGCCACGCCTTGTTGATCCACATGGCGTTGTTGTTCTGCAGCTGATTGACGCTGGGCAGGGCCACGATCGCGCCGTCGGGCATGGTGACGGAGGCCAGCCAGTCGGGATTTGCCTGCAGCATGGCCCACAGATTCGGGGCATACTGCTCCAGATAGGGCTTCAGGTCGATCAGCTTGCCCTTTGCATAGCCTTCAAGCTGCTCTTCCTGCGTCAGCATGGCCTTGAACAGCACGTCGGGCTGATCGCCTTCGCCGGCAAAGAAGGCCGCCTTGGCCTTGCTCCACTCGGTCTCGTCCGAATACTGCATAAAGCTGAAGCTTACGCCGCTGCGCTCCTCCATGCGCTGGAAGAAGAAATTGGTCGTCCAGTCGTGACCGGTAGCGTCGTCGTCAAATCCGGCCATAACAAACTCGGCTGCGCTGCCGTCCGTCTCTGCAAAGCATGCTCCAAAGGACGTCATAAGCATAATGGTCAGCAGCAGCCAGGAGATCATTTTCTGCATTCGTGTCACTCCTCCGGGAAACTTGTTTTATTTATTATAGACCATCTGTGGCGGTTTGACCAGCACTTTTTCAAAAAAACGGCGGATTCAGCCCATTTTCCTTCCGGAAAGACCTTATATACCCATAATCTGACCAGCAGAAACTGGCATGGCACGGCATGCAACCTTCTCATCTGCTCCGGACAGAATGTTGAGAGCATGGGAGGCGATGGGGATGAGCAGGAAACGGGTATTGCTGAAACGGTGGCTTGCAGCCGCGGCGCTGATGATATCGCTGGGCGCGCTTGCCGCAGGCTATGTGCTGTTTGACGTGGGATCGTGGCAGCGGCTTGATCCCTCCCTGCTGACCAATCTGGCCCAGACCGGCTCCATCCACGATAAGGACGGAGCCTTCGTCACCACGCTGGTGGGCAAGGAAAACCGCACGGCCATTCCTCTGTCCACCCTGCCGGGACATGTGGTCAACGCCTTTCTTGCGGCAGAGGATCTCCGCTTTTACAAGCATCCCGGCTTTGACGTGACGCGAATTCTCGGAGCGGTCGTCAGCAACCTGCGATCCGGCGGTTACAGCCAGGGAGCCAGCACCATCACCCAGCAGCTGGCGAAGCTCTCCCATCTTTCCAGCCAGAAGACCATTGCCCGGAAGCTGGAGGAGATCTGGCTGGCTCTGCAGATAGAGCAGGCATATGAGAAGGACGAGATACTGGAAATGTACCTGAACTTCATCTACTTTGGTCAGGGAGCCTACGGCATTCAGGCAGCGGCAGAGGTGACCTTCGGTGTGGACGCAAAGGATCTGACCCCGGCGCAGGCAGCAGCTCTGGCTGCTGCCATCAAGGCTCCGTCCATTTATTCCATTCAGGCTGATCCGGAGCGAAACCGGGAGCGCCGGCAATATATTCTGGACGTGATGCTGACGCAGGGCATGCTGACCCCGGATGAGCATGCACAGGCGACTGCCGAAGAGCTGTCCCCCATCGCCTCCGCCGCCGTTCAGACTGCGTACGGCTGGTTTGTGGACGCTGTGCTGGAGGAGGCCGAGCTGCAGCTGGATCTGTCTGCCGAGAGCCTGCTGGCCGGGGGCTATCGCATCGACACCACGCTTGATCCCGCCATGCAGTCCACGCTGGACAGGCAGTTTGAAAAGAACGTGTTCCCTGCCAATCATTCTGACGGCACGAAGGTTCAGTCCGCCGCCGCCTGCGTGGATACCGCCACGGGCGCGGTGAGAGCCATCGTGGGCGGACGGGAATACGCCACCCGCAGAGGCCTCAACCGCGCCACCCAGCTGCGCCGACAGCCGGGATCAGCCTTAAAGCCGCTGGCAGTGTACGCTCCCGCCATGGAATATGCCGGCTGGACCTGCGCCAGCGTGATCGTGGACGAACCCACCAACTTCAGCGGCTACAAGCCCCGGAACGCAGGCAACGCCTACTACGGCAACGTAACCGTGCGCACCGCGCTGAAAAACAGCCTGAACATCCCCGCCGTAAAGGTGCTGCGGGAGATCGGCATGGCCAGCGGGCGCAGATTCCTGTCGGCCGTGGGCATCCCGCTGGACGACCGTGACAGCAATCTTTCCCTCGCGCTGGGCAGCATGACCTACGGCGCGTCCCCCGTGCAGATGGCGGCCGCCTACGCGCCCTTCGCCAACGGCGGAACCTTCCACGCGCCCTACTTCATCGAGCGGATCACCGACCGCAGCGGCAGGGTGGTTTATCAGCATCAGGACAGCGGCAGCCGCGTCTTGTCGGCACAGACGGCGTACCTCATGACCAGTCTGCTCAAGACCGTCACCGCCTCCGGCACAGGCTCCCGGCTGTCCGGCGCGGGCACGCCCGTAGCGGGAAAAACCGGCACTGTCAACGAAACAGGCGGCGGCAACCGGGACGTATGGATGTCCGCCTACACGCCGGAGGTTTCCATCGCCGTATGGATGGGCTACGACAATCCGGACAGCAGGCACAAGCTGCCCAACAGCGTTTCCGGCGGCACCAATCCGGCAACCCTCGCCCGCAACTTCCTCAAGGACTGGTACTCAAACCGCAAGAAGGTGGATTTCGCCCGTCCGAGCGGCATTGTGGCGGTGGAAATCGACAAGAAAACCATCGAATGGAAGGGACAGGCCATGCTGGCCACCAGTCTCACCCCCTCAGCTTACAGGATGACGGAATACTTCCGCGATGGTACGCAGCCCACGAAAAAATCCGACGTGTGGAAGGCTCCGCCCCAGGCACGCTCCTTCCGCGTCACCCATAACGACGACGGGCAGCCCCTGCTGGTGATTGAGCCCGCCTCCACTGCAGTCTATCGGGTTCAGCGCGACGCCGCCGGGGAGAGCTTCATCCTCACGGAGCTTCGGGGCAGCGCAGGCGAAACCCTCTATTACGCCGACAGCAAGGCCCGTCCCGGCGTGACCTACACCTACCGTGTGATTCCCGTCCACGCGGAGCTGCTGGACAACGGCATCCTGCTGGAGGGCGTACAGTCCGTGCAGGTGGCGCGGGCGAAGGATCAGTCGCCCTCCCTCGGACAGTGGCTGCAGAATCTTTTCTCCTCCACGCAGGACAGGAATGACGACGACCGCCCCGCCTCCATGCTGGCGCAATAAACACGAAGAAGCGCCGCCGGATACATCCGGCGGCGCATTGTCATACCAATTTACAGCACAGGCTGTCCGTTCACGAACACCTGCTTCGCCCTGGCCTGAATTTCCTTCAGGGGATTGCCGCTGAACACGGCGATATCCGCATCCTTGCCCACTTCCAACGAACCCACACGGTCGGCGATGCCGGTCACCTTCGCAGGATTGATAGTCACGGCGCGCCATGCCGCATCCTCCGGCAGGCCTTCGCGGATGGCAAGGCCGGCGCACAGCGGCAGATAATGCAGCGGGATCACAGGCGCGTCGGTAATGATGCACACCTCCATGCCCGCATTGTACAATACGCCGGGCGTCTTGAAGGACTTCTCCGCAATCTCGATCTTGGTCTTGCTGCCCAGAGAGGGACCCACCAGCATGGGCTTGCCCGCGCGCTTGAGCTCATCCACGATCAGATGGCCCTCGGTGACGTGATCCAGCGTCACGTCCACGTCGTATTCCTTGGCGATTCGCAGCACGGTCAGGATATCATAGGCCTTGTGGGCATGGGCCTTCAGGGGAATCTCCTTGCGGATTACGGGCAGCATGGGCTCCAGCTGGAAATCGAAGGGACGTGGCTTGCCCTCTTTCTCCGCCAGCTCGATATCAGCGGCGTACTTCTTCGCATTGGCGAGGGTCTTGCGCAGCAGCGCAGCCACGCCCATGCGGGTGACGGGCTCCTTGTGGCCCGCCTGACCATAGCAGCCCTTGGGATTCTCGCCAAAGGCCACCTTCATGGCGATAGGATCCTTGATGACCATATCATCCACGCACTTGCCGTGGAGCTTCATCGCGACGAATGTGCCGCCCACCACATTGGCGGAGCCGGGGCCGATGCAGGCCGTGGTAACGCCGCCGGCCAACGCGTTGGTAAAGCCTTCGTCCATGGGATTGATGCCGTCGATCCCGCGGATAGTGGGAGTCACGGGGTTCGACATTTCGTTGGTGTCGTTGCCTTCCCAGCGCATGGCTTCCTCATGGATGCCCAGATGGGTGTGGCCGTCCACAAAGCCAGGGGTGACCATGCAGCCCGCCGCATCATAAACCTCGCAGCCTTCGGGCGCATCCACAGTCTCGCCCATGGCGACGATCTTTCCCTCGTCAATCAGGATCTGACCGCAGGGGATATCAGGGCTGGTAACAGGCTTCAGGTAACCATTCTTGATCAGCAGCATGGTGTTCATCCTTTCTGTTTCTTATCGGGTCATGTACTTCTCATCGCCCACGTGCTCCAGATTGAAGGGCGTGGCCTGATAGACAAAGTAGTTGAGCCAGTTGGAGTACAGGAGGTTCGCGCCCGAGCGCCATGTGCACAGGGGACGGAGAGAATCATCGTCGTTGGGGAAATAGTTTTCCGGAACGTTTGGGTTGATGCCGGCCCGCTTGTCCCGCAGATATTCGCCCAGGAGAGTATCCGCGTCATACTCGCTGTGGCCGGTGATGAACACCTGCCGGCCTCCGTGGGTGGATACGGCATACACGCCGGCCCGGTCACTCTCGGCAAGGATCTTCAGCCGGGGCTCTGCAAGGATATCCGCCCTGTCCACGGTGGTGTAGCGGGAATGAGGCACGAAGAAATCGTCGTCAAAGCCGCGGAAGAGGATGCTTCCCTTATGCGTCACACGATGATGGTACACGCCGGACAGCTTTTCCTTCAGAGGCTTCTTGGCAATGCCGTAGTGATAATACAGCCCCGCCTGCGCGCCCCAGCAGATGTGGAAGGTGCTGGTGACGTGGGTCTTGGACCACTCGAAGATTTCGCACAGCTCCTGCCAGTACTCCACCTCTTCAAACTCCATACGCTCCACCGGCGCGCCGGTAATCACCATGCCGTCGAAGGTCTGCTCCTTCACCTGATCAAAGGTCTTGTAGAACGCCAGCATATGCTCCTGGGAAGTGTTGCGGCTGACGTGGCTCTCCACCATCAGCAGTTCCATTTCCACCTGAAGGGGCGTGTTGCCCAGCAGCCTTGCCAGCTGGGTTTCCGTGGCGATCTTGGTGGGCATCAGGTTCAGCAGCAGAATGCGCAGCGGACGGATATCCTGCGTCGTGGCGCGCTGATGCGTGATGACAAAGATATTTTCTCCCCGGAGGGTATCCGCCGCAGGCAGGTCGTTGGGAATCTTGATCGGCATGACTTGTTCACCTCAATAAAGTACTTATATCATCCCGGAAGGCGTTTGTCAACCCAGCGTCCTGCGGGCAACCTCCACCGCGGCGCGGGCGTCTTTGGCATAGTGCGCGCCCAGATACGCTGCATAATCCTCCGTCACCACAGCGCCGCCCACCATAATCTGCGGCGGGTTGTTCATCATTTTCAGCTGACGCACCGTTTCCTCCATGGCGGGCAGGGTGGTGGTCATCAGCGCGGAAAGCCCCACCAGGCGCACCTGATGCTTCAGCGCTTCCGCCACGATGGTTCCGGGCGGCACGTCCCTGCCCAGATCCAGCACCTCGTAGCCATAGTTCTCCATCACCGTGCGGACGATGTTCTTGCCGATGTCGTGCACGTCGCCCTCCACCGTGGCAATGATCACCTTGCCCTTGCGTACAGGCTCGCCGCCCTGCGCGTCCAGATTGGTACGGATGACCTCAAACACGCTCTGGGCCGCCTGCGCCGAGGACAGCAGCTGGGGCAGGAACGCCTTTCCCTGCTCGTAATCCGTACCCACCCTGTCCAGCGCGGGAATCAGTACGCTTTCCACCACGTCCATGCCGCTGCGGCTGTTCAATTCTTCATGCGCAAGCCGCGCTGCCTCCGCACGGAGGCCCCGGCTGATGGCATCGCCCAGACTCATGGCATGGGGCGTATCAGCCGACCTTGCAGCAGGAGCAGCCTGCGCGAATCGCTCCACATAGGCGCTGCAGCCCGTATCGCAGCCGGTCAGCGCCCGCCCTGCGGCAATGGTATCCATGATCTCCTTCTGGTTGGGATTCACAATGGGCAGCGTCAGCCCTGCGCTGATGGCTGCCGCCAGGAAGGCCGAGGTAATCAGCGGACGGTTGGGCAGGCCGAAGCTGATGTTGCTCACCCCCAGCACCGTCTGCAGACCCAGCTCCTTCCTTACGGCGCGAACGGCACGCAGCGTCTCCGCAGCCTGATCCTGCTGTGCGGACACCGTCAGCGTCAGGCAGTCGATCCACAGATTCTCCGCAGAAATCCCCGCAGACTCTGCGGCATGCAGCATCCGCCGGGCAATGTCCATGCGCTCACAGGCGCTGGCGGGCAGCCCCTTCTCATCCAGACAAAGGCCCACCACGGACGCGCCGTACTTCCTCACCACCGGCAGAATAGCGTCCATGGAGTCCTGACGCCCGTTCACGGAGTTCACCGCAGCCTTGCCGCAGTACACCCGCAGACCGGCCTCGATGGCCTCAGGGTCGGAGGAATCCAGCATCAGGGGCAGATCTACCGCCTCCTGCAGCGCGCGCACCACCCGGGGCAGCATGCTCTTTTCATCCACGCCGGGATAGCCCACGTTCACGTCCAGCAGCTCCGCGCCTGCGTCTGCCTGCTGGATGGCTACGTCCACAATATAGTCCAGATCGTTTTCCTTCAGCGCCTGCTGGAAGCGCTTCTTTCCGGTGGGGTTGATCCGCTCGCCGATCACATGCACCCCGCCGTCCAGCCGCAGCTCCGTGGTGGCGGTACAGACAAAGCCGGTCGCGTCAAAGACGCGTTCACCCGGCTCCAGGCCTGCCGCCGCGTCATGCAGAGCGCGGATGTAGTCAGGATCCGTACCGCAGCAGCCCCCCACCATGCACACGCCGAGGCCGATCAGCTCCGTCATGGCCCGGGCGAACGCCTCCGGTTTGAGATCGTAATGCCCGTCCACAGGATCCGGCAGACCGGCGTTGGGCTTGGCAATCACGGGCAGACGGGTGTTGCGGCACATTTCCTCCACAATAGGCCGCAGCTGCACCGGCCCCAGCGAGCAGTTGACGCCCAGCGCATCCGCGCCAAGGCCCTCCAGCGTCCTTGCCATGGCGGCCACGGTACAGCCGGTAAAGGTGCGTCCCCGCTCCTCAAAGCTCATGGTCACAATCGCCGGGAGCGAAGTATTCTCCTTCACAGCCAGCAGAGCCGCCCGGGCCTCCTGCAGATCCGTCATGGTCTCGATGGCGGCCAGATCTGCCCCCGCCTCTTCGCCCGCCTGCGCAATCTCGCGGAAGATATCCACCGCGTCCTCAAACTTCAGTTTTCCAAGAGGCTCCAGCAATTCATCGATGGGGCCGATATCCACCGCCACAAGGCAGCCTGTACCCCCGGCAGCCTTTTTCGCCGCTGCCACGGAGGCTGCTACCACCTCCCGGACACTGACGCCCTTGCCGGAAAGCTTTCGCCGGTTTGCGCCGAAGGTGTTGGCGTAGATGATCCGGCTCCCCGCCTCCACATACTGACGATGGATATCCGTCAGCAGTTCGGGCCGCATCAGCGCAATCAGCTCCGGCTCCTCGCCGCGCTCAAGTCCGCTGCGCTGCAGCATGGTGCCCATGGCTCCGTCCAGAAAGACCAGTTTATTCTCATCAAACATAAGGCTTCTCCTTTACAGGCAGCAGTCAAGCAGATACAAAACCAGCAGATGTGCCGGATACAGTCCGTAACCAAGCCATGCATGCATGCGGATATCTCCGGGAAAGCGGCATACGATCAGCGGCACGGAAAGCGCCGCAAAGCACTGTACCCGCAGCCACGGGGAAAGGAGCGGCAGCAGCGCGCCCTTAAGGTGAATCCGCTGCCCGAAGATGAAGTTCAGCGGCATGGAATCCACACCCCAGAGCAAGCAGAACAGCGTCAGCCCGGCCGCAAGCGCGCCGCGGTTTCCCCGCAGTACATATATAAGCAGCACGAGCAGAATGCCGCGCACGTCGTAATCGCACTTCAGCAGATACGCCAGCACAAGCGCCAGCGCCGGCGCCCACCAGCGGCTGAGGCCGCGATTCTCCCGTATCCCCCACAGTGCGCAAAGCGCGAGGCACAGCGTCAGCAGAATGTTGGGTTCCGTCCAATCCCGGCCCATGGCCAGCACATACAGCGGCTGAGATACAAGCCCCAGCAGCGCCATACGTCCCAGATACCTCGGCACGCTCCGGGTACGCTCAAAGCCTACCACAAGGCACCACGCATACAACGGAAACGCCACCCGACCGATCAGCCTCAGCTCGATCACCCCGGGAAACAGCACCTGACCGGCGTGATCCGCCGCCATCAGCGCCAGCGCCGCAAGCTTCAGTACGCCTGTGGCCGTATTGCCTGCAACAGCTCTCCTGCCTTCCATTCCGCGCCTTCCCTTCCGCATGGTACAACTGAATAAAAATTATAGCATATTGTGTCCGTCATCGCAATAAAAAGCGAATTCATGCAGGGTTCAGGGGTATTTCATCCTTCCGTCACATTGCAGCGATATCATACAATCATGAATCCATATCCTCATCAGCACCCACGAAAGGAGGCCGCAGCCATGCGCCGCAGCATATACTTGTGCCTTGCGCTGATACTTGCGCTCTGTTTCGGCCTGTGCCTCCGTCCTACGGCTCCGCAGCAGGAGCCGGCCGCTTCCCCCGCCACCCGCAGCACGGAGCTGGGCATGGTGCTGCTGGATGAGGAAAACAGGGTGTTTGTGCTGGCGATCATCGACGACAGCCCCGCCTCCCATGCCGGAATCATGCCCGGGGACACCATCACGCAGCTGAACAGCCAGCATCTGACCAGCGTCCTCCAGCTGGAGGAAATGATCTCCCGCCGCGCCGGGCCCATGGATTTTCTACTGGAGCGGAACGGCGCGCCCGTGCGCATCATGCTGCCCCTGCGCTGATACAGTACTTGCAAACCCGAACCCATTCCGCTATACTGTTGCACATACGGAGGTGATTCCATGACGCTGCTGGTGGTGGACGACGAAAGCAGAATCCGCGAATTGATCCGCAAGTACGCCGTCTTTGAAGGCTATGAAGTGGAAGAAGCCGCAGACGGCATGGAGGCTGTGAATCTGTGCCGCAGGCGCGAATACGATCTGATCATCATGGACGTAATGATGCCTGATCTGGACGGCTTTTCCGCCTGCCGGGAAATCCGCAAGAGCAGTCAGGTGCCCATGATCATGCTGTCCGCCCGCGGCGAGGAGTATGACCGCATCCACGGCTTCGAGCTGGGTGTGGACGACTATGTGGTGAAGCCCTTCTCTCCCCGCGAGCTGATGATGCGGGTGGGCGCGATCCTCAAGCGCAGCGGCCGCAGGCAGGAGCGTCAGAGCGAGGTGGTCGTGGTAGGCGACCTGACGGTGGACTTTACCGCACGGATTGTGACGCTGGGCGGCGAAACACTGGAGCTTTCCCCGAAGGAATACGACCTGCTGTTCTTCATGGTGCGCAACCGGGGTATTGCCCTTACCCGTGAAAAGCTGATTGCCGAGGTCTGGGGCTACGATTTCTTCGGCGACGACCGTACGCTGGATACGCACATCAAGCTGCTCCGCCGCCGCCTTGGGCCCATGGCTGACCGTATTACCACGCTGCGAGGGGTGGGATACCGCTTTGAAAAGGAATAAAGAACAGACTGCTATACGCCGGAGCGGAGGCATCAGGAACCGCGTCATGCTGTACCTGGTGCTTTTCGTTGCGTTTGTAATCGGTCTTTTGTGGCTTTTCCAGATCGTCTGGCTGGATGATTTCTACCGCATGCACAAGGAGCGGCAGGTCACCGGCGCTGCGGAGGCTATCGTCTCCAACATCGATAACGAGGATCTCCAGCTGCTGGCCGACCGGCTGGCTGCCCAGCATGACATGTGCATCCTCCTGCTGGACGAAAACCTGAAGCCCGTCATCTCCAGCGACGACATCCGCTTCTGCCTGATCCACCGCATGTCCACCCGGGATCTGAGGTGGTGGTGCGAAAAGGCGCCGGAAAACGGCTCTGCGCTGCTGGAACGCTTCAGCATGCAGCCCTACCGCATCGACCGCTACAGCCAGCGCAATTTCCGGGGCGCGGTACCGGTGGCGGACAACAGCCAGACTCAAAATCTGCTGTGCGCACAGCGGGTAATCCTGCCCTCCGGCCAGACCGGTTATCTGCTGCTGAACACCCAGATCACGCCCCTCAACGCCACGGTCACCACGCTCCGTACCCAGCTGTTCATGATCACCGTGGTGGTGCTTCTGGCCGCCATGCTGCTCTCTGCGCTGATCTCCCGCCGCGTATCCCGGCCCATCATCCTGATCAGTCAAGCCGCGCAGGGGCTTGCCCAGAGCCGGTATGCTCCGCCCGCACTCCGGGGAAGCTACCGGGAAATCGACGAGTTGAACAGCACGCTGACACAGGCCGCAGAGGAGCTGAATCAGGTGGAGCATCTGCAGCACGAGCTGATCGCCAACATCAGCCATGATCTGCGCACGCCCCTGACCATGATCGGCGGTTATGCCGAGGCCATGCGGGACATTCCGGATGAAAACACGCCGGATAACATGCAGATCATCATTGACGAAACCGCCCGCCTCTCCACGCTGGTGAACGAAATTCTGGACTTCAGCCGGCTGCAGACAGGCTCCCTGACCATGGAGCCCGCCGTCTTCTGCCTGACGGATACCGTCCGCGCCATTGTGGAGCGCGTCAGCAAGCTGACCGGCAAGGACGGCTATGTGATCCGCTTCGACCCGGAAGACGTGCTGCACGTCACCGCCGACGAAAATCGCATCGCGCAGGTCGTGTACAATCTGCTGGGCAACGCGCTGACCTATACCGGCGAGGACAAAACCGTCACCCTGACCCAGCAGCCTGCGGAGGGGCGCGTCCGTCTCAGCATTCGCGACACCGGCAAGGGCATCAGCCCCGAGGAGCTGCCGCTAATCTGGAACCGCTACTACCGCACCAAGGAAAGTCACCGCAGGGCTGTCATCGGCAGCGGCATCGGGTTGAGCATTGTCCGCAGCATTCTTGAGCAGCACAACGCGCCCTTCGGCGTGGACAGCGGCGCAGAGGGTACGACGTTCTGGTTTGAGCTTCCCCTCTCGGATGAAAAAGACGCATAAAGGCAAAGCAGCGCCTCCGGATTTTTTCCGGAGGCGCTTTCACTTGCCGTTTACTTCAGTCCTGCCAGATGCCGGATCACAGCTTTGGCATTTTCCACATTGGGCGTACCCTGCACCACATATACGCCCAGATCCTTTGCCGTCACAAGCTTTTCCAGAGCTTTACACCCGGAAAGATCTATGCCGCAGGGCACGCTTGTTTCGCCGGTAGGATTGCCGTTTTCATCGGTCATGCCCACGCCTGTGCCGCTCACCCCCATCTCCGCCAGCTCTGCATCTGTAAACAGCTGGCTCAGAGGAATGTAGGCTTCGCCGTTGTCGCCATAGCGGCGGGCGTCGTCCGACTTACAAATCAGTATCTCCACCTCTTTTGATGAGAACATGCCGCCCATCTGGGCCACACCTGCCATCGTTCCGTAGGGATCCTTCTCCGGATCGCCGGTGGATACCGCCGCAACGTTCAGCTTTGCATCGGCTGTGTTCAGCTCCGGCAGCGCGTCCGCAATACTCTTCTCCAGTGCATCCTCTGCGCCGTCAGCGACATAGGGCAGGGCAAGCACCACCCGCACGGAGGTTTTTCCGCTCTGCTGCGCTCCGCCGCCGGAGCAGCCGGTCAGCAGCAGCAATACCAGCGCCAACGTCAGCGCAAAACCGCGTTTCTTCATTTGCCTTACGTCCTTTCTTACTCCCGGTTCAGGATATCCATAAACTCGTCGCCGGTGATGGTCTCCCGCTCGTACAGATAGCGGGCCAGCTCGTCCAGCTTCTGCCTGTTCTCGCGAAGGATCTTCTCTGCGCGCTCATACTGCGCCTGAACCTTCTCCACCACCATGGCGTCAATCTTCGCCTGCGTCTGTGCGGAGCAGGCCAGCGAGGTATCGCCGCCCAGATACGCATTCTCCACCGTTTCCAGCGCCACCATGCCGAACTCGCCCATGCCGTATCGGGTGATCATGGCCCGGGCCAGCTTTGTAGCCTGCTCGATATCGTTGCTTGCGCCGGTAGTCACGGAGCCGAAGGCGATCTGTTCCGCCGCCCGGCCGCCGGTCAGCGTGGCGATCTTGTTGTCCAGCTCCTCCTGCGTCATCAGGTAATGATTACCCTCCTCCACCTGCATGGTGTAGCCCAATGCACCGGAGGTACGGGGCACGATGGTAATCTTCTGCACCGGGGCGGAATGCGTCTGCTTCGCCGCCACCAGCGCATGGCCGATCTCGTGATAGGCCACGATGCACTTTTCCTTGTCGGTGAGGATGGCGTTCTTCTTCTGATAACCGGCGATGACCACCTCGATGCTTTCCTCAAGGTCCGCCTGATTGGCGCAGCTGCGTCCGCTGCGTACGGCACGCAGAGCCGCCTCGTTGACGATATTCGCCAGCTCCGCGCCGGAAGCACCGGAAGCCATGCGGGCCACACGGTTGAAATCCACATTCTCAGCGATGCGGATCTTCTTCGCGTGCACCTTCAGGATCTCCTCGCGGCCCTTGAGATCAGGCAGCTCCACCGGCACGCGCCTGTCGAAGCGGCCGGGACGGGTCAGCGCCGCGTCCAGCGAATCAGGCCGGTTGGTAGCCGCGAGGATGATCACACCGTTGTTTCCCTCGAAGCCGTCCATCTCCGTCAGC
>JAFURI010000062.1 GCA_017471885.1 Clostridia bacterium
CGACCCTTAAGAATCCCGTGTCCGGCGGCGGAGCCGCCGGGGCGTTCTGCTGCATGGTCGGAAAAGCGCACAGGCATAGCCTGTGCGCTTTTTTGCTGGGGTTACGGCGGAGTCTTCGACTCTTGTCTTTACGGCTGCGCCGCGACGCGGGCGTGCGGCAGGTATCGCGGCAGCGTCGAAAAGGGGCGAAGCCCCCGCCGCGACGCGGAGCCTGCGGCTTTTCTGGTTTGTGTACCCAACCATTTATGCGTCGGTCAGGGTGGGACGCGGCGTGCCCCTCAACCGTCAAGCAAGATGGGACGCGGCGTGCCCCTCAAACGTCGATCAAGACGGGCGGAAAAAAGGGGCGAAGCCCCCGGATAAAAGGAGCGAAGCCCCCGAAGCCCCCGGAAGCATTGCTTCCGGGGGCTTTGTTTTACTTGACAGGTACCAGGCGGATTACGTTCCAGCTGGCGGAGGGGCAGACAATGGTCAGTTTGCCGTTGTCCATTTCGCCGTCATGGAGGGTCACAGGCGCCACGTTGTCAGGATTCGCTTCGGTGTTGATGGCCTTCATGTCGTCGTGATGCAGCACGATGTGCTCCTCCACCTTCAGCTGACCGAAGGCGCGCAGATCCGCGGAAAGCTCGACGCCCTCTGCCAGATCGCGGTTGACCGCAAAGATGGTTACGCTGCCGTCGTCTGCAAGGGTCGCGGTGGCATCCAGATAAGGCACGCCGGTGTAATCCTTGCAGTCATAGGCGGGGCTGTTCACGATGGGGCGCAGGGCTTCGCCGCGGCCGTATTTGGAGGCGTGCATCATGGGCCAGTAGGTGGTCTGGGCCCACACGCCGCCGCCGTTGCGGGTCATGATGGGTGCGATCACGTTGACCAGCTGGGCAAGGCAGGCGATCTTCACGCGGTCGGCATTGCGCAGGAAGGTGATCAGCATGGAGCCTACCAGCAGCGCATCCTCAAAGTTGTAGATATCCTCCAGCAGGGGCAGCGCACGGTTCCATTTGCCCTGCTTCCACACTTCATTGTCCTGCTCCTTGGAGTGATACCACACGTTCCACTCGTCAAAGGACAGGTTCAGCTTCTTCTTGCTGTGCTTCTTTCCGCCCACGGAGTCGCAGATGGCTACCACCGTCTTGATGAACTCATCCAGATCCATGCTGCGGGCGAGGAAATCGGGCGTATTGTTGGAGTAGTTGTCATAGTAGCGGTGCAGGGACACATAATCCACGTTGTCATAGCACTCGGTGAGCATCTGATATTCCCAGTCGCCGAAGGTGGGCATGCCGGAGCCGGAGGAGCCGCAGGCCACCAGCTCGATGGTAGGATCCACCCACTTCATCACCTTGGCTGCCTCGTTGGCTACATGGCCGTATTCATAGGCTGTTTTTGCGCCCATCTGCCAGGGGCCGTCCATCTCGTTGCCCAGACACCACAGCTTGATGCCCAGCGGATCCTTCGCGCCGTTCCTGATGCGCAGGTCGCTCCAGTAGCTGCCGGAGGGATGATTGGCATACTCCACGATGTTGCGGGCAGCATCGATGCCGCGGGTGCCCAGATTCACGGCGTACATGGGTTGAGTGTTGGCCTTTTTGCACCAGTCCACAAACTCATGCAGGCCCACCTCGTTGGTCTCGGTGGTGAACCAGGCCAGATCCAGCCGGGCCGGGCGCTGATCGCGGGGGCCGATGGAATCCTCCCAGTTGAAGCCGGAGACGAAGTTGCCGCCGGGATAGCGCACCACAGGCACGTCCAGACGGCGCACCATGTCAATCACGTCGCGGCGGAAGCCGTTCTCGTCGGCGGTGGGGTGATCAGGCTCATAGATGCCGCCGTACACTGCGCGGCCCAGATGCTCAATGAAGGAGCCGTAAATGCGGGGATCAATCTGCCCGATGCGGAAGTCACGGTCCAGAATCATGGAAGCTTTTTTCATGGCTTTTTATCCTCCTGTATTTGTATCGGCTGATTGCTGATTCCATTGTATTCTGCTGCGGTTGTTCCGTCAAGCGGAAAAAGTGTGAATAATCATGCATGCATTTTTTGTTCTTTTGGTGTTTTATGCAGCGTTCAGGTTGACATACAGAGCCGCAAGTGATAACTTTATCGGTATCTTCTTTCTTGGAGAAAGTATGGAGGGAGGGGGAGCCGATGGCGCCACAGGAGCTGCTGGAGCGGGCGCTTGCGTCTTTTGCAGGCTCCTATGATATCAGCCGGGACGCACAGATTCTTGACCGCAGAGCGGAAGCTCTGTGTCAGCTCCGGGCGATGAACTCCAAGTACATGCTCAAGAAAAAGTGGGTCGTATGGGAAGCCAACGCCTTTGAACACTGCGTGTTTGTTACGGCGAAGACGCTGACGGCGGACGTGGTGAGAGACTGGTTTGACTTCCTGACAAAGGAAGCGGAGGCGGAGCTTGTGCATCCCGGCGCAAAGTATCCGCCGGAAGGGCATATGTACACATACCTGACTACCGTGTTCCTGTGCGATACCATGGAGCCCGAGGCTGCAAAGGCCGTCCGGCGGCTGCGCTTTAGCAAGAACTATCTGTTTACGTTCCGCGGCTGGGCCAGCGGGCGTGCGCTGGCTGCGGAAACATCCACCGGCAGGATTGTGGTCAATCAGGCCGGCAAGCCCATGAAGAAGCTTTTCGTCAGGCTGCTGAACCCAAAGAATAAGTAACGGAATCTTTCATGCGCCATGATCCGCTGCAAAGCGGTTCTGGATAAAACAACAATCAAGGGGAGAGGGAAAAATGAACGGTTTTATCATCCTGATCATTGCCATCGTCGTGTTCGTGGCCGCATATGCTACCTATGGCGCCTGGCTGTGCAAGAAGTGGGGCATCGATCCCCACAGGAAGACCCCTGCCGTTGAAGTGAACGACGGCGACGACTACGTTCCCACCAGCCCTGCTGTGCTGCTGGGTCATCACTTTGCTTCCATCGCCGGCGCGGGCCCCATTACCGGTCCCATTCAGGCTGCCTTCTTCGGCTGGATTCCCGTGTTCCTGTGGATCCTGATCGGCGGCATCTTCTTCGGCGGCGTGCAGGACTTCTCCGCGCTGTTCGCTTCCATGCGCCATGACGGCAAGTCCGTGGGCGAAGTGGTTGAGAAGCACATCGGCCACAAGTCCAAGCTGATCTTCAATATCTTCGTGTTCCTGGTGCTGCTGCTGGTGGTGGCTGCATTCAGCGACATCGTGGCCGGCACCTTCGCCTCTGTTCCCGCTGCGGTGAATCAGGAGGCGTACATGGTGGATGGCGTGCTGGATCAGGCTGCCTACGACAGCGCCGTGGCGGTTGCCGATACCAACGCCCGTTCCGCCGGTTCCGTGGCTACTGCGTCTGCGCTGTTCATCCCGCTGGCGGTGCTGTTCGGCCTGCTCCAGCGCAGGAGCAACAATACTGTGGTGAATACCGTAGTCGGTGTGGCGCTGCTGTGCGGCTGCATCTGGGCGGGTCTGACCTTCCCCATGATGCACGTGAGCAAGGATACCTGGATGATGCTGACCATGGTCTACATTTTTATCGCGTCTGTGGCGCCTGTGTGGATCCTGCTTCAGCCCCGTGACTATCTGAACTCCTTCCTGCTGTACGGCATTATCATTCTGGCGATCGTCGGCATCACCGCCGCCCAGCCCCAGATGGCGCTGCCTGCCTTCAACGGCTTCGTTGTCAACGGCAAGCCCATCTTCCCCGTGCTGTTCATCACCATCGCCTGCGGCGCTATCTCCGGCTTCCACAGTCTGATCGCCTCCGGCACCACCTCCAAGCAGATCGCCAACGAGAAGGACGCCAAGCTCATCGGCTACGGCGGCATGCTGATCGAGTGTGTGCTGGCCGTCATCACGCTGGTGGCTGTCGGTTCCGTGATGGGTCAGGAAATGCAGAAGGCCGGCGCAACTCCTGCCGCCATCTTCTCCAACGGTATCGCTTCCTTCGCTGCGACGATCGGCCTGCCCCAGACTACCTGCGCGACCGTGATCGCTCTGGCTTATTCCGCGTTCTGCCTGACCTCTCTGGACTCTGCTACCCGTCTGGGCCGCATGATCTTCCAGGAGATGTTTGAGGACGCCGGCGAGTCCGTGAAGAAGATCATGTGCAACAAGTACGTGGCTACCCTGATCACCGTGGTGCTGAGCTTCCTGCTGGCAGGCGCCGGTTATCAGAACATCTGGCCTCTGTTCGGCGCTGCCAACCAGCTGGTGGCTGTGCCCGCGTTCCTGGCTTGCGCCGTATGGTTCAAGCACATGGGCAAGAGCAACAAGATGTTTGTGTATCCCATGATCTTCATGCTGGCTGCTACCATGACTTCTCTGGTCATGAGCTTCTGCGCCAACGTCTCCGCCCTGATGGCCGGTACCGGCGCTATGGGTAAGGAAGGCCTGCAGTGCGTGATCATCGTTCCCGTCATCATCCTGGCCGTTATCCTGGTTGTTGGCGGCGTGAAGGAGCTGCTGAAGAAGGATCAGAAGGCCGAGGCCTGAGAAACTCTTCGGATTCAGTGAAATATGGTATTCAGGCGGGACGGCTATGCCGTCCCGCCTTTTTGTATGGGTCATGGCGCATGACGGATGCGCCGCGACGCGGAGCCTGCAGCGCAGGCGGAGTGCATCCCTGCAGGGATGCGTACCTGCAACAAAAAAACCGGAGGCTATGCCTCCGGAAAAGGGAGTCCAGAGGGCCAGGCAGCCCTCCGGCAGAAGGGAAGGGGGCAACGTCCTCCTTCCCTCGTGTTGTTATGCGATTAATGGCTCTTGCGGAACAGCATCAGCTGATAACGGTCGAAGTCTGCGTCGCGGACGAGCAGCTCCAGCTCCTCGTCGCCCATAACGGTGTTGCGGCCCTGCGCGTAGAGCTCATCCACCTTTGCGCGCACATACTGCACGATGGGATCGGTCTTGGGCACCACATGATCGCCGGTGAGGCGGAAGTAGCTGTTGAGCCAGTGCGCCACGCCGGCCAGACCGGAGGTGGCGTCCACAGCCACCAGCGCGGGACGGTTCAGGATGGCGGCAGTGTCGAAGATGTTGTAGATCTCCTCATTCTTCAGCAGGCCGTCGGCGTGGATACCGGCGCGGGTGACGTTGAAGTGACGGCCCACGAAGGGATGACGGGGGCTGATTTCCAGACCGATCTTGCGCTCCATGTAGTCGGCGATCTCGGTGACGGCGGTCAGATCCATGCCGTCCAGCGTGCCGCGAAGAGAGGCGTATTCCACCGCCATAGCTTCCAGCGGGCAGTTGCCGGTGCGCTCGCCCAGACCCAGCAGGGAGCAGTTGATGGAGGAGCAGCCGTACATCCATGCGGTGCCGGCGTTGGAGACTACCTTCCAGAAGTCGTTGTGGCCGTGCCATTCCAGCTGGGCAGAGGGCACCTGTGCATAATGGCGCAGGCCGTAGATAATGCCCGGCACGGAGCGGGGCAGGGCTGCGCCGTAGTAGTGCACGCCGTAGCCCATGGTATCGCAGGCGCGGATCTTGATGGGGATGCCGCTCTCCTCGGCCAGCTCCATCAGCTTGGTGGCAAAGGGAGCCACAAAGCCGTAGAAGTCGGCACGGGTAATATCCTCAAAGTGGCAGCGGGGCTTGATGCCGCGGTCCAGCGCAGCCTTGACGATGCCCAGATACTTATCCATGGCCTGGGAGCGGGTCAGGTGCATCTTATTGAAGATATGGTAGTCCGAGCAGGAAACCAGAATGCCGGTTTCCTTCACGCCGGCCTGCTTTACCAGTTCAAAGTCTTTCTCGTTGGCGCGGATCCAGGTGGTGATTTCTGGGAACTCCAGTCCCAGGTCCTGACAGGCGCGCACGGACTCCCTGTCCTTGTCGGTATAAAGGAAGTACTCGCTCTGGCGCACCAGGCCCTTGGGGCCTCCCAGCCGGTTCAGCAGCTTGAACAGGTTGACAATCTGCTCCACCGTGAAGGGGCTGACTGAC
>JAFURI010000063.1 GCA_017471885.1 Clostridia bacterium
TGCCCTCGGCCTCATAAGCAGCCAGGCCCTTGTCCACAAACTCCTGCTTCAGATCGTTGAAGCAGATGGTAGCGCCGGCTGCTGCCAGCGCCTTGGCGATGGCGAAGCCAATGCCGTAGGAAGCGCCGGTTACCAGGGCAACCTTGCCCTCCAGAGAAAACATGTTGTTCATGGGAATACGCTCCTTTCAATCTATCAGGGATAGAGAAAATAAACGGTACCTCCGACAGCTGCACATCCGCCTGCAAGTATTTATATCAAATATAAATCCACAACTGCGAAAAAGCATACTGCCATGCTTCTATTTTACAACGTTTCACCGCGTTTGAAAAGAGGTAAAAGGCAAATTTATCATATTTGCATGAAAAAACAGGCGCTGTCGGATCGACAACGCCTGTATAGCTTTACTTGCCCAGCCGGCCCAGCCACCGGTCAAGCCGCTCGCGGGGCAGAAGCCAGTTCACCGCCAGCGCCATCAGCACGCCCAGGCCGGTATCGATGATACGGGCCACAGAGTAGCTGATGTAGGTTTCCACGGGAGTGTTGAACAACAGGATGCACAGCACCACGCCGCCGGGCTGCACCGCACCGGGCCACTTGCACAGCGTGCTGACCAGAATCAGCACCACCACGCCCACAAACAGCAGCACCAGCAGCAGCGGATGATGTCCCGCCTGCGGATAAAACGCAATGTAGATGCGGAAAAGCAGCATGCCCAGCACGCCGCCGAACAGCGTGCCGAAGAAGCGGTTACCGCCGTTGAGCTTTGAATTGCTCATATCGCTGCCCAGTCCGAAAATCGCGCCGATGCAGGCAAAGGTGGGGTTTCGGTCCACCAGATAGTAGATCAGCGCGCACAGCGTCGCCGCAATAGCCGTTTTGATATTCCTCTGCCCCACATGCAGCGGAAACTTCTTATCCGTCTGAATCATTTTCTCCCATGCCCCTATTCCTGAAGAATGATATATTCGTCCGCCACCACGGACGCACAAACAATATTATGCCATATTTCCGCTAAGATTGGAAGACACAATCCGCATAAATTCCACATGTTTTTGCAGGAAATCGTCCGAATCTGCAAAAAAGCTCCGGCTCATTGAGCCGGAGCGGAAATGTGATGGAACTCAGGGACGCAGGCCCAGACCGCCTTCCAGGGTCAGGGTCTCGCCGGTCATGTACTTGAAGTCGGGGTTAGCCAGCTGCAGGCAGACTCGGCCGATATCGTCCTCGGGATCGCCGAAGTAGCCGGCCGGAGGCGTATGCACGTTGGCCTTGAAGGCTTCGGGATAGGCCTTCTGGAAGTTCTCCAGCTGAGCGGTCCAGGCCAGGGGGCAGACCACGTTCACGTTGATGCCGTCCTTGGCCCACTCGGTAGCAGCCACGCGGGTCAGGCCGCGGATGCCTTCCTTGGCGGCGGCATAGGAGCACTGGCCGTAGTTGCCGAACAGGCCCGCGCCGGAAGCAAAGTTGATGACGCTGCCCTTGGCGGCCTTCAGGTAGGGATAGCAGGCCTTCATATAGTGGAAGGCGGCGTACAGGCCGGAGTACATGGCCAGATTGAACTGGTCGAGGGTATGGTCAGCCAGGGTCACGCCGGAAGCAGAGGCCTGGGCGTTGTTGATCAGCACGTCCACGCCGCCGAAGGCTTCCACAGCCTTGGCCACGACCATATCAGCCACAGCCTGGTTGTCCTGACCGTCGGCAATATCAGCCTGCACGGGCAGCACCTTCACGCCGTAGAGACGCTCCAGCTCTTCCTTGGCGTCCTCCAGCTTCTTCAGGTTGCGGCCGGTGATGACGATGTTCGCGCCAGCCTTGGCGTAAGCGATGGCGATGCCGTAGCCGATGGCGCCCGCCTTGCCGTTGCTCAGCACAGCGCGGCCGCCGCCGGTGATCAGAACCGTCTTGTTCTTCATGAAATCCATTTCAAAAAACCTCCTTTGGTTTATGAACCACAGATGGAGCAAGTGTACCATATTTCGCCGCCAAATGCAATATCTTCAGCACCTGATTAATTGAAAGAAAAACCGAAACGGCTCCCCTTTTCAGAGGAGCCGCAGGTTACGCAGATCAGTGCTTCTTCGCCTCAGCGATCACCAGACCGGACAGCGCTACCAGCGCCATCACGTTGGGAATCACCATCAGCTGATTGAAGGTGTCGGTCAGTTCCCACACCAGATCGTTGGACAGCAGGCTGCCCAGGAAGATGAATGCGATAGCGATCACGGAGTACACCTTGTCAGCCTTCTTGCCGAAGAGATAGTGCACATTGATACGACCGAAGAAGTTCCAGCCGATGATGGTGGAAAAGGCGAAGAACAGCAGGCACACCGCCACAAAGCCGTTACCCAGACCGCTGCCCATCACCGAGGAGAAGGCCAGCTGAGCCATGTTGGTCTTGGACACGCCCTCTGCAGCGCCCGCCGCCAGCACGCCGCCGCCAGCATACAGGGTGGAGATCACCACCAGTGCAGTGATGGTCAGCACCACAAAGGTATCAATGAACACGCCGATCATGGCCACCACGCCCTGCTCATGGGGCTCCTTCACATTGGCCATGGCATGAGCATGGGGAGTAGAACCCATACCGGCTTCGTTGGAGAACAGGCCGCGCTTCACGCCCTGGCTGATGGCCTGCTTCAGCGCGTAGCCGATGCTGCCGCCGATCAGCGCATCAGGACGGAATGCGTATTTGAAGATCATGCCAAAGGTCTCCGGAATATACTGAATGCGGGCAATCAGCACCACCAGGCCGCCCACGATATAGAGCGTAGCCATCACAGGCACCAGCTTCTCGGTCACGGAACCGATACGCTTCACGCCGCCGATGAAGATCAGCACCGCTACCACGGACACCACAACGCCCATTACCCATCCGGGGATACCAAAGGCGTTGGTGCAGGCTTCAGCAATGGAGTTGGACTGCACCATGCTGCCCATGAAGCCCAGCGCCAGAATAAGCGCCACGGAGAAGAAGCCAGCCAGGAAGGTGCCGAACTTACCCTTGAAGGCCTGCTTGATGTAGTACACCGGGCCGCCGGCTACAGAGCCGTCCGCATGAGTCACGCGGGTCTTCTGCGCCAGCACAGCTTCGGAGTAAATGGTCGCCATGCCGAAAAAGGCGATGATCCACATCCAGAAGATGGCGCCGGGGCCGCCGATAAGAATTGCGCCGCAGGCGCCCACAATGTTGCCGGTACCAACCTGCGCCGCAATAGCAGTGGTCAGAGCCTGGAAGGAGCTCAGGCCGCCCTTGCTGCCGTCGGCCTTCTTTGCGAAAATGCCGCCGAACACATGGTGCATACCTTCGCCGAAGCAGCGCACCTGCACAAACCGGGTGCGGATGGTAAAGTAAAGTCCGCAGCCGACCAGAAGGATAATCAGGATGTAGTCAGAGAGGTACATGTTGATGGTCTGAACCAGCTTGAGAAGAGCATCCATTGTGATAAGCATCCTTTCCGAACCTGTAGTTTTGCACAGAAAAAGCCACTATCTTCTGATAATGGCTTTGGAGACAAACAGACACTCCCCGCATGCGGAAAGCATGTTTATCCTTTGTCCTTTTGCCTGAGAGATTCACGCAGCGCGCTTGCCCCTTCGGCCCCCGTTGCCGGGCGTCTCCAAAGTCTTATCCATCCACAGTCCTCATCCTTGCGGACACCTGAGAGTTTTACTCCTTCGGTCACGGCGGAGCCGTATTTCCTGCAGATTTCGCATGTAGCTATTCAGTTCGTGTTGCATTATAGCATCATATAGCGCATATAGCAAGGGAAAACAGCAAAAATACAAACAAAAAACCGCCAAAAGCCGCAGGATAAGTGTTCTTTACCCCGAAATAGTTCGCGTTATATCATGATTTTTCTCCGGAGGCCTGATATGAAATTCCAGATTGACGAACAGTTTCTCATCGATTGCTTCAGGGACGTGGTATCCGTGCCCAGCCCGGTAGGGTTCAGCGAACGGCTGAATCCCCTGCTGGAAGAGTACGCGGCCCGCTTCGGCTGCAGGGTGACCTATGATCACAAGAACACAGCCTATATCACCCTGGAGGGCGAGGAACCCGGCAAGACGGTGCTCATCGGCGCCCATGCGGACACCATCGGCCTGATGGTTCGCCGCATCGACAAGGACGGCATGATCCGCGTGCGCCAGCTGGGCGGCGTCAATTATGCGTCCCTGGAGGGTGAGACCGTCACCATCCACACCCGGGACGGCCGGGACTATACCGGCCTGTTCGCCTGCCAGTCCCACTCCGTGCATGTGTTCGACGACGCGCGCACCCTTCCCCGGGACGAGAATACCATGATGATCATCCTGGACGAGAAGGTATCCTCCAAGGAGGACGTGAACGCACTGGGCATCCGCAACGGCGACTATGTGTCCATCGACCCCCGCTGCCAGTATACGAAGAACGGATACCTCAAATCCCGCTTCATTGACGACAAGGCAGCGGTAGCCTGCGTTTTCACCATGCTCAAGTACCTGACGGAAAACGGCCTGAAGCCGAAACACACCACCATCCTCGCCTTCCCCTACGGGGAGGAGATCGGCCTGGGCGACACCTATGTGCCTGCGGACGTCAGCGAGTACGTGGCGGTGGATATCGGTCTGATCGGCCCCGACTACGACGGCAATGAGTACTGCGTGAGCATCTGCGCCAAGGACGCCTCCGCACCCTATGACTATGCGCTGACCAACCGGATCATTCAGTATGCAGAGAAAGCAGGCTGCGATTATGCCGTGGACGTGTTCTACCGCTACGGCACCGACGGCAACGCCGCCATGAAGGCCGGCAACAACCTTCGCGCCGCAGCCTTCGGCATGCCGGTGTACTGCAGCCACGGCATGGAGCGCACCCATATTTCCAGCCTGCGCAATACGACCGCGCTGCTGCTGGCCTACGCACTGGATATTTAAGGAGGCTTTGCCGTGGAGCTTCGTATCGGCCGGATGAAGCCCGGCCCCCTCAATGCGCTTACGGACGTGCCCGGCGTAAAGGTTGGCCATGCCACCATTGACAATGACCGCCACAGGACCGGCGTGACCGTTGTCCTCCCCTGCGAAGACGATATCTTCCGCAGCAAGATGGTAGCCGCCTGCCACGTGCTCAACGGCTTCGGCAAAACAGCCGGGCTGATGCAGATCAGCGAGCTGGGCACGCTGGAAGCGCCCATCGCCCTGACCAACACGCTGAACGTGGGCCTCGTCCACGACGCGATGGTGGAATATATGTGCCGTCAGGCAGAGGAACACGGTTATTCTCTCACCTCGGTGAATCCCGTGGTGTGCGAGTGCAACGACGCGTCCCTCAACGATATCCGCCATCGCGCCGTGGGGCAGGAAGAGGTGTTTGCCGCCATAGCATCTGCCTCCGCTGATTTTGTCGAGGGCGACGTGGGCGCAGGCAAGGGCATGACCTGCCACGACCTGAAGGGCGGAATCGGCACCGCCTCCCGCATCATCGAGCTGGACGGCGAGCGCTTCACGCTGGGCGTGCTGGTGCAGAGCAACCACGGCTCCCTGCGGGATCTGCGCATTGACGGAAAGCCCGTGGGCGAGGACGTCAACCGCCGCATCCGCGAGGATACGCCGGATCAGGGCAGCTGCATCATGATCGTCGGTACCGACCTGCCCGTAACCTCCCGCCAGCTGGGACGGATCATCCGCCGCTGCAGCGTGGGTCTGGCCCGGCTGGGCAGCTATATCGGTCACGGCAGCGGCGAGGTGATGGTGGGCTTCTCCACCGCCAACCGCATCCCGGCGGAAGAGAAAATCTTCAGCCTGCGCTGCATCCACGACGGGCAGATCAACGCCGCCTTCCGCGCCGCTGCGGAATGCACCGAGGAAGCTGTACTTCGCTCCATGCTCAAGGCGGGTCGGGTTACCGGATACAGCGGGAAAGTCCGCCGCAGTCTGTCGGAGTTTATCGATGCATGACAAAAGGGACAGTCATCAGGACTGTCCCTTTTCCATTACACCATTACAGCTGCGCCCGATACATGGCGTCGGTACCCCGGCGGATCAGATCCTCCCAGGGATACACGTCCGTATCGTGACCCGCCCAGCACAGGATGAAGGGCTGGGGCGCGTACACAATGCCCACGTCGTTGCTCAGCTCGTCGTCCTCGCCGGTCTTGTGAGCCAGCTTCGCCTCGCCGCAGAGCTTGCCGTTCATCTTGTGATTGATCTGCTGGCGGCGCAGGATGGCGATCGCCTCCCCGCTCACCTCGGGGCTGACGAACTCGCCCCGGTGGAGCTTTTCCAGAAGCCCGCCCATCTCGGCGGGGCAGATATAGTTCTGGACGCCCTTCGCCGATGAAACGCTGTCGAACAGCAGCCGGTTCAGTTCCGTCTTCACCAGTCCCATGGCCCTGAAGCCTGTCCGCGCGCCTTCCATGGTGGAATGACGGATCAGCTTGTTGGTGGCGGTATTGTCGCTCAGGCAGATCATCAGCCGGCACAGGGTGTGGATATCCACGTCTACCCCGCCGGTGAACAGCGACAGCGCGCCGCAGCTGGGCAGCTTATCTCCTTCGGTTACCGTCACCCGATCCGAAAGACTGATTTCTCCCCTCGCGGCCCGCGAAAGCACGTGCAGCAGCAGCGGCAGCTTGATCACACTGGCGGCGAGGTACTGCTCATCCGCCCTCACGCCCCACTCAAAGCCGGTAACAAGGTTCTTGTAATAAAGGCCCGTGTGACCCCTGATGGTATCCATTTCGGCGCGGATCTTCTCCAGCGCAGCCAGTTCCTTCGCATTGCGCATGACGCTCTTCCTCCTCCGGATTGTTCCCTGATTATAGCACGCCGCAGAAAATGTTTCAATCATGCAAAGTCTGCTTAAAAGCTTGATGAAAACCCTCCCCGCCCCTTGACGCAGAGCGCATAATATGATATCATGCTATGCGCAAAAGTAAATACCCCTTATCACGAGTGGCAGAGGGACGGGCCCAATGAAGCCACGGCAACCCCCTTCCGTAAGGAAGGCATGGTGCCAAATCCCACAGCGCGGCACACACCCTTGGGAGGGCGCGCTGGCAGATAAGGACAATCCCATGATTGATCCCCGACTGTGTCCGTGTGCAGACCAGCCGGGTTTTACTTTTTCCCGCCGACTTCCCCTCTGAACTACGAAAGGAGACTCCCATGCGCAAGCTCTTTACCTCCGAATCCGTCACCGAAGGCCATCCCGACAAACTCTGCGATCAGGTATCTGACGCTGTACTGGACGCTATCCTCGCGCAGGATCCCATGTCCCGCGTGGCCTGCGAAACCTGCGCCACCACCGGCATGGTGATGGTCATGGGCGAAATCACCACCAAGGCTCAGGTGGATATCGCCGCCATCGCCCGCGACGTGGTGCTGGACATCGGCTACAACTCCTCCGATATGTGCTTTGACGGCGCTACCTGCAGCGTGCTGACCGCCGTGCATGCCCAGAGCCCCGATATCGCCATGGGTGTGGATGATTCCCTGGAATCCCGTGAGGCGGATGAGAACGACACCGGCGCGGGCGATCAGGGCATGATGTTCGGCTATGCCTGCGACGAGACCTCCGAGCTGATGCCCATGCCCATCGCTCTGGCCCACCGCCTGACCCGCCGCCTTACCGAGGTGCGCAAGAACGGTACCCTGCCCTGGCTGCGTCCCGACGGTAAGAGCCAGGTCACCGTGGTGTATGAGGACGGCAGGCCCGTGGCTGTGGATACCGTGGTCATCTCCACCCAGCACGCTCCCGAAATCACCCAGGAGGAGATCCACGCCGCCATCCGCGAGCAGGTGATCAACCCCGTGATCCCTCAGGAGCTGCTCAACGTGGAGACCAAGTACTTCATTAACCCCACCGGCCGCTTCGTCATCGGCGGCCCTGCGGGTGATACCGGCCTCACCGGCCGCAAGATCATCGTGGATACCTACGGCGGATACGCCCCCCACGGCGGCGGCGCTTTCTCCGGCAAGGATCCCACCAAGGTGGATCGGTCCGCTGCCTATGCGGCCCGCCATGTGGCCAAA
>JAFURI010000064.1 GCA_017471885.1 Clostridia bacterium
TCTCGCCGGTCTCTTCGGGCACCAGAGCGGGATCGATGACGTTTGCCGAAGCCGTGCCGACCACGGACAGCAGCAGCGCCAGAGACAGGATGTTGGCAGCCAAACGCTTGAACATAGGGGAACCTCCTTGAATTTATTGTTTCAGCAGCATGCCAGCTGCTAAAGACCGGATATGGGGGATTCGGGGTACGACAGGCGAGGCGGTCAACTCAAATGTCAACCAGGCTGGGCGGAGAAATGTGACGAAGTCACCCCTTGACTGCACCCACGACAACACCCTTGACGATGTAGCGCTGGATCAGCGGGTAGAGGAAGAGGATGGGCAGGATGGTTACGATGATGATGGCCATCTTCATCGTCTCCGAGGGGATGGTGATGTTGTAGTTGGTGTGGGACTGGGACTGACGGGCCGCGAACTGGATGTTGGACAGGATGTTGTACAGGTAGTACTGCATGGGATACATGTTGCTCTTGCGGATGAACATCAGCGCGTTGTAGTAGTCGTTCCAGTAGCTCAGGGCATAGAGCATGCCCACGGTGATGATACCCACCTGCGCCATGGGGATGGCGATCAGGAAGAAAATGCGGAAGTGGCCCGCGCCGTCGATGCGTGCGCTCTCGAACACTGCAGAGGGCAGGGAGGAGAAGAAGTTGCGCATCAGGAAAACGTTGAACACGTTGAGGCAGGGCGGAAGGATCAGCGCCCAGATGGTGTTGGTGAGGTGGTAGTACTTGGTGCAGACCAGATACCAGGGCAGGAGACCTGCGGAGAACACCATGGGGATGTACAGCAGCATGTTGATGAAGTTGCGATGCTTGAAGTCGCGTACGGACACCACATAGCCGGCGGAGGCGGTGACGAACAGGGAAAGGCAGGTGCCGACGACCGTAACCATGACGGTGATCCTGTAGGCGCTGAACACCTTGGAGCTCATGGTGGTGGCGATGATGTTATAGGCGGCCAGAGAGAACTTCTCGGGGAAGAGCTGGTAGCCGTTGCGCACCAGGGTCTGCTCGTCGGTGATGGAGGTCATGAAGGTCAGTACGATGGGATACAGGCACGCGAAGGCAAACAGTGCGATAACCGTGTAGAAGATGACCATGACGATGCGGTCGGTTTTTGTGCGAAGCATGAGTCACCCTCCTTTAGAACAGCTTCGAGTCCGAGCTGAACTTGCCGACGATGTAGTTGCTTGTCAGCACCAGCACGAAGCCGAAGACAGACTGGTAGAGGCTCACCGCAGAGCCCATGGAATAATCGCCAAGCTCGGTGATGGAGCGGTAGACGAAGGTGTCGATGATGTCCGTGGTGGAGTAGAGCATGGGGTTCAGGTTGTGCATGGACATCATCATGGACAGATCGCCGTAGAAGATGCGGCCAACGCTCATCAGCGTCAGGATGCAGATGGTGGGGAGCAGCATCGGCACGGTAATGTGGATGATGCGCTGCCACAGCGTCGCGCCGTCCACCTCGGCGGCTTCGTAATAGGAGGTGTCGAAGCCCGAAATGGTGGCGTAGTACACAATGGCGCTGTAGCCTGCGCCCTTCCATACGTTGAACACGGTGAGAATGGCGGGCCAGTAGCCGGGCTCGTTGTACAGGTTGGCGCGCTCGCCGCCCATGCTCACGAGCAGGCTGTTGATCATGCCCTTGTCGTAGCTGAGGAATGCTGTGGCAATACCGCCGATGACCGCCCAGGAAAGGAAGTGGGGGAAGATGGAGATGGTCTGGGTGATCTTCAGGAATTTCTTGCTGCGGATTTCCGAGAACATGATGGCCAGCGAGATGGATGCAAGGGTGCTGAAGGTCATGCTCAGGGCGTTGAGGATCAGCGTGTTCTTGGTGGCGCGCAGGGCGTTGTCCATATTGTAGAAGAAGAACTCGAAGTTCTTGAAGCCGACCCACGGGCTGCCCCAGATACCCTTGAGGAAGTTGTAATCCTTGAAAACGATGACCATGCCGGCCATGGGTACATAGGAGAACAGCACCAGCAGGATCAGGGCGGGCGCAGCCAGCACCCACAGCGGGCCGTACTCGCGCACATAGCGGATGCGGCGCTGGGCGGCGGAGCGCTGCCGGACGGACATTTCCGCGTTGCTCATAGGAGACTCCTTTCGCCAGACAAGAAATCGGCTGTGAAATCAGTTGTGTAAAAGGAACGGACGTAATCGCCGTTTTTATTGTAACGCAGTGTAAATAAGAATTGCAATCACAGTTTTTTGCTCAAATGTATAATTTTTGCTCCCATAAACCACAAAAAACGGGAGAATTTACAAAAAGCCGGATCGTTCTTGACAGAAAAGCAAATATGATTACAATAAAATCCAGCAACGTCTTTAAGGAGGAAGTTCCTTGCAGAAGGCTGAAAAGAAGGAGCAAAGCGTCTACGTCGGTATCTGGCGTTCCATCGTAGCGGTGGTGGCGCTGGTGCTGGCGCTGGGCGGTACGGCCATCGCCGTCTACATAGACAAAAGCATTACCGGGAAGATTGAAGAGAAGGAGCGGGCCTATCTGGCCGGTGTGGATACCTTCCTGAGCAACCAGATCATCTCCGGACAGCAGACGCTGAACATGCTGCTGACCAGTCCCTTCATCAAGCAGAGCATCTATACCGGCAACGCCGACTGGAGCTCGGCGGTGTATCAGTCCGGACAGATCATCGTCAACGCAGTGAACTCCAACCAGGCGTTCAATTCCATCTACGTTATTGCAGGGGACCGCATCGCCATCAAGAGCTCCCGTCGCTATCATACCAAGGAGGATGAGGCGCGGCTGATCCAGATCATGCAGCACGATTTCCGCCAGGGGCTGATTCCGTGGCGGTCGGCTGTGGGCGGACGCGTGAATCATCACCTGATGATCATCTCCGCGCTGGATTCCATGAGCATCCCCAACCAGACCGGCGGCGCAATGATCAATCTGGATCTGGACCGGCTGGCCGAGATGGCGTTTGTCAACCGAGGCGAGGGCCATGTGTACATGGTGATGGGCGATCGGATCGTCGCGTCCTCCAGCCCGGAGGATTTCTTCACAGCGGTGGAGGACAACGAGCTTCTGGCGGAGGCCGTGTGTACGCAGACGGAGCTTTGCCGGGGCAGCTATGTGTTTTCCCGCCATAACGAAACGTTCGGATACACGCTCTACGCCATTCAGGACAGAGGGGCGCTGATGACTCCGGTCAAGGTGGAACTGGCGATTCTGATGCTGCTCATCTGCTCGCTGGCGGCCATCAGCCTGCTGGCGACACGCAGGGCTGCGCTGCACGCCTATACGCCTGTCAAGACGATTCTGATCCAGCTGGAGGAGCAGCTGCCCGCGGGCGGCGATGCGCCCGAGGGCGAGGGGCTGAGCGAATTGCAGCGCGTGTCCCGCTCCATCCGCCGTACCAGCGAGATCGTCAGCGCCTATCGCCACGATGCGGAAACGGTGCGTCTGTCCCGCTTCATCCACAGCGGACTGGAGGATCAGACCATAGAGTCCATGCTGGAGAAGCAGCTGGGCTATAATGGCCGTCAGACCCTGCATATGCTCCTGTACCGGGCTGACCGGATGGAGGACGCCCGCATGGCGGCTGACGTGCTGCAGGGCTATCTGAACGGCTACGCTTCCTTCCTGACGCTTGATACGCCCGGCCAGCGGCTGCTGAGCCTGATCTGCGTGCCCCAGGCGGAACCGCTGGAGGATGACGTGCTGGCCCGGAGCGTGGAGCAGGTGCTGCATGTGCTGCGGGAGCAGGGCGCGGGGAAAGTGGTCATCACCCTGCACCGGGACGTGACCGGCGTGGAGATGCTCCATACAGCCTATGTGCAGCTGACGGAGAGGATGCGCAGCAGCGTCTTCTGTGCGGAAAGTACCCTGCTGCCCGAGCCGGAGGCGGATCAGATTTCTGCGGAGCTGACCCAGCGGATGTATCAGGCGTCGCAGGGGGAGGACGGAGCAGCCTACAGGCTGGCGGCGGAGGAGTATCTGACCGCCTGCCGGAAGGTGACCGCCCGTGAGGCGTATCATCAGCTGGCAACGCTGTGCATGCGTATGTCGGAGGCCAGCTCCAACCGGAACATGGATATCTCCGACCGGCTGGACTCCTACCGCACCATTCAGAACGCGCTGTTTGCGCTGCCGGATTATGACGCGCTGATGGCCTACATGCAGGAGCTGCATCAGACGGTGACTGCGCACCTGAACAGCCGCCGCTCCGGCGAGAACAATCCGCTGGCGGACAGGATTGTGGCCTACATGAGTACCCATTTTGACGATCCGGCCCTTTCTGCCGGGCATGTGGCGGATGCGCTGGGTGTGTCGGTATCCCATCTGAGCCGCGTGATGAGCCGCTCCGTAGGCTGCGGCTTCCCCGAGCTTCTGCAGAAGATGCGTCTGGAGCATGCCTGTCATCAGCTGATGACCCAGCCGGGGCTGTCCATTGCCCAGCTGGCGCAGCAGTGCGGTTTCAGCTCTGCCTCCTACTTCACCGCCAGCTTCAAACGGATCTACGGCGTTACGCCCAGCGGCTATCGCCAGCGGTACATGGAATCAAAGGAATAAAACAAAGCGCCTGCAGCCTCATCAGGGGGCTGCAGGCGCTTCGCGGTGCCGGTATTCGCTGGGGGTCATGCCCCAGCGGCGGCGGAAGGTCATATTGAAATTGCGGATGGTGGAAAAACCGGACTGCAGGGCGATTTCCGTCAGCGGGAGGCGAGTGTCGCGGATGAGCCGTGCTGTCTCCTCCAGCCGGAACATATTGACGTATTCAGGGAAGCCAACACCGAAATGCCGGCGGAAGCAGGAGGAAAGGTAGTTGTAGCTGTATCCAAGCTCTGCGGCCAGTGTACGCAGGGACAAATCGCTTTTGTACTGCTCCTGGATGATGCTCATAATTCGGCTTATCAGCGCCGCGTCGGCAGGACGGTGGGATGGGACCAATCCGCTGCGGGAAAGGAGAGAGCAGTGCCGATACAGCACCGCCTTGACGGCATAATGATCGGCGGGATCCTGCAGCAGCGCCAGCTCCTCCGGGGTAAATCCGGTGATGGGATCAAGCAGGGCGTAACCATGGGTCTGCTCATAGAAATCCGGAATGAAATCAGCGGAAAAGATGGCGATGGAGATGACGCTGTTTTCAGGAGTACCATAGGAGTGGACCTGAAAGGGGAGTGCGGTGGCACAGCTTCCCTCGGGAATCGTATACGTCTGTCCGTTGATTTCCGCCGTCAGGGCGCCTTTCTCCACAAAGACCATTTCAAAGCTTTTCTGACAGTGACGGATACATTTGAAATCCTCGTAGTGCAGCAGACAGAAGTAGTTGCTGCCGCTGTGCTTTTCCTCAAAGAGCATATGGATCACCTTAACTTTTTTCCATTATTGTATAGCATATTGCTTGTGTCTGCAAGTGGGAATATGGTTAAATCAGGCTGGAAAAAATCCAACAGGAGGCTGCATATGACCAGTACCTGCGAAACCAGTGAACGCGAATTTCCGCAGTTCCTCATCGGCGAGGAAAGTGACAGCACGGCTGCGGCAAAGGGCTTTGACCGCCATGCCGCCATCAACAATCGACCGGGAAAGATTGCCATGTATGAACAGACAGAGCGGGGACTGCTGTTCTATGCGGCGACAGAAGCAAAAAAGAGTACTCTTTCCTATACTCATGAGACCGCCCTGCAATTGATGAAACCTGCGGAAACCACAGTCAATATGCTGTACCTCCATCTGGAAGTGTGGAGCGATTGCATTTTCCGCGTGAAGGCGTCGGATGAAAAGGATCCCGCGGATCCCTTTGCCGCACTGCCGGAGAACGGCAGGATGCTTGTTGGCAAGCCTGAAAAGGTGGATTTTGAGGTCAGCGAGGATAACGACTGCATTTATGTGAAGACCAGGCGGATGACCATTGCGGTGCAGAAGGCGGATACCCGCATTACTGCCCGCTGGAATGACGGCGGTGAATTCTTCGCCCAGCGCAAGAATACCTTCCGTACGGCGGACGTGTTTGATCTGGCTGTCAGCACCTGCGGTGAAGAAAAAGCTGTATTCGAGGCTGTGGAGCTGGAGAATGACGAAGTCATTTACGGCCTGGGAGAGCGCTTTGACAGCATCGTGCGGAACGGCCGCTGGGTGGATTTCCGCAATAAGGATGCTGTGGGTACTACCAGCCGCCGTACCTATGTAAACATCCCCTTCTATATGTCCACCAGGGGCTACGGCCTGTTCCTGAACAGCGCCGCTCCCACTGCATGGGACGTGGCCACCACGGATCTGGGTGCGCTGTACTTCTCCGTACTGGATCACCGGATGGACTATTTTGTGATCGGCGGTCCCACTCCGGCTGAGATCCTGCAGGGCTACTGCACCCTGACCGGTTTCTCCAAGCTGCCGCCTCTGTGGAGCTTTGGCCTGTGGATGAGCCGCAACAGCTACACCTCCTGGGAAGTGGCGGAGGACATTGCCCGTAAGGTGCGTGAGTATGATATCCCCTGCGACGTGATCCATCTGGACACGGCCTGGTTCCGCAAGGACTGGGACTGCGATCTGAAGTTCTCCGAAGAGCGTTTCCCAGATCCCGAAAAGCACATGCAGGCCCTGAAGAAGGATGGCTTCAAGGTCAGTCTGTGGCAGTACAATTTCATTCCGCCGAACGAGGGCAACACCCACTATGAGGAAGCCGTTGAGCGGGGATATCTGGCAAAAGATCGGGAAGGAAAACCCTATCAGCTGCCGGATTCCTGCAAGGGAAGCTGGGTTAAGGACGTGATTGTGGACTTCTCCAATCCTGAAGCCCGTGAATGGTATGCCCGCAAGATTTATGATCTGATCAGCATGGGCGCCGGCGCTATCAAGACAGACTTCGGCGAGGGTATCCCGGAGGAGGCTGTGTTCCACAGCATTGAGGGTAAGCATTTCCACAATCTGTACGCGCTGGTGTACAATGCCGTGGTGGCTGAAGCGACCAAGGCAGCCAGCGGCGAGGACATCGTATGGGCGCGCAGCGGCACGGCGGGTTCCCAGCGGTATCCTCTGCACTGGGGCGGCGACAGCCAGTGTACTTTTGAAGCGCTGGCGGGTACGCTCCGGGGCGCGCTGTCTGCGGGTATGAGCGGCATTCCGTTCTTCTCCCATGATATCGGTGGATTCCTGGGTCTGCCTACGGACGAACTCTACGTTCGCTGGGCGCAGCTGGGGCTGTTCAGCTCTCATTCCCGCTGCCATGGTGCGGGCGATCATACCCATCGCGAGCCCTGGGCGTTCTCTGAGGAGGCCTGTGAGATCTTCCGCTATTATGATAAACTGCGCTACTCCCTCATGCCCTACATCTACGAGGAAGCGGAGAAGTGCACTCACACCGGCCTGCCTATGATGCGCGCGCTGTATCTTGTATATCCGGAGGACCGCAACGTATGGTATATGGACGATGAGTACCTCTTCGGCGATAATCTGCTGATTGCGCCTGTACTCAAGCCCTTGAGCAAGACCAATGAGCGTCGCATCTATCTGCCCAGGGGCGTGTGGTATGATTACTTCACCCGTGAACGGATTGAATCCAACGGCATGTGGATCAGCCGCAAGGTGGATCTGAAGACCATGCCCATCTATGTGAAGGAAGGAACAACGCTGCACTACTGCGCCTGTGACCGTACGCTGCAGGACGGCATGGGCGAGATTGTCCGGGAGGAATTCTGGGGCTGATCATGTCGTGACGCGCTTGACTTCTTATCCGGCAGATGATACGATTTTTCCGGTATCAAAACCTGATGGGAGAATACGGATGAAAAAGTTTCTTGCGCTACTCATGGCTGCGCTGCTCCTGCCTGCAGCCGCTCTGGCAGAGCTGACCATCGCCGGGTGTGACGTTTCTGCCGGCGGCTACTGGACCACCGACGGCACGGACGTGCTTACGCCGGTTTCTTCGTCCGATGAGTGGCACATCTCCTATGATGCGGATGCCAATATCCTGACCCTGAACGGCGCGCTTGTGACCGCCGGTCAGGACACGGACGGCCTTGTCAGCACCGTGCCTATGAAAATTGTGCTGACGGAGGGCTCGGTGAACAGTTTCACCGGCGGTACCATCACGCCTCCTGCGCCGGACTCCGGCGAGAGCTATAACGCCAGCAGAGGCGTGTACGTCAAGGGCGGCCTCACCGTCAGCGGCAAGGGTACGCTGCATGCACAGGGCGGTCATGGCGGCGGAAGCTACGGTCTGATCGTAACGGAAGGTCATCTGACCGTGAAGGACAGCGCGGTGGAGGCTATCGGCGGCGACTCGATAGCGACTTCTGTGGGTCTGATGGTACACTGGAATGTAAACCTGACGGATATGAAGCTTACTGCCCGCAGCGGTGCGACCAACTCCATGCACAGCTACGGTATCTGGGCGGACAATGTGCTGGCGGAGAACTGCGTCATCGAGGCCCACGGCGGCAACGGCGGCGGCCATTGCGTCGGCGTGTACTCCGGCATGGATCTGACCGACACGAAGCTGACGGCGACAGCGGATCTGCACTGCCCGTCCAGCACAGCCTTGTCCACCATCGGCGAATACAAGCAGAAGGGCGGTACGGCGGAGTTTTCCGCCGGTACCGAAGCCTTCAGGATCAGGAACAAGACATTCACCCTGTCTGCGGAGCTGGAGGTCACCGGCGCGGGCACGCCCGACGGCGAGCTGGGCCCGGCCGTGAAGAAACAGGACGCCTATGCCTTCGTGCTGGGCGATGACCCCAACGGCACACAGGTTCCCCTGCGGCTGCGCATCGCGCCGCCCGAAGAAGCCCCCCTGCCGCCGGATGATCCCGGTGACGGCGATGGTGCGCCTCTGCCGCCGGATGACCCCGGCGACGGCGATAAAGCGCCGCTGCCCGACGTCCCCGAAACCGGCGATGCCTCCGCTCCGGCCCTGTGGCTCATGCTGGCCCTGCTGACGATGGCAGGTGCGGCGGCCATCCGCAGGAAGGCTCACAACTGATCAAAATTCAAAAACAGCGCAGAACCGAATTTGCTCCGGTTCTGCGCTGCTTTTGTGTTTCCCCAACGCCTGCACGAAGGCGTCATGCGGCAGAAAAAATGCGAAATCTTATGAATGAGCAGTATCAAATTGACAAAACTGTTGCCATTTTCCACTTTCGGTCTCAGTCGTGCCTAACTTGTATTACAAAAGAAAAACCGCAAGTCCTTGATTTGCAAGGCTTGCGGTGTAAGTGGGATTAGGAGGGCTCGAACCTCTGACCTCCACGATGTCAACGTGGCGCTCTAACCAACTGAGCTATAATCCCATGCTGCTCAACGAATGATATTATAGCACAGTGCTTTGCATTTTGCAAGCATTATTTTGCAGATTCAGAAAGTTTTTTTCGGAATAAAGTGCGTTCAGGCAAAATGCCGAGCGCCACGTTGACATCGTGGAGTTCTGTACGGCGGCAGCGTAATCTGCGTTGCAACAAGAATGCTCCGCCGGGGGATATCCGGCGGAGCGGCAGCTCGTCAGCACCCGCCGAGGAACTGATCCAGATCCTCCAGCGGTACGGCCACGCCGCCGCGGGAGCCGATCTTCTTTCCTTCGCAGATGTAGCTGGGCACAGCCTCCCAGCCATGGGTCATCCATGCGCGTATGTTGGCCTGATACACTTCATCCGCATACCCCTTGTCCGTCAGTGCGGCGCGGAAGGTTTTTTCGTCTGCGCCGCAGGTCAGGGCGATGGCGGTCAGCACGTCAGGATCGTCAATGCGCTGCTTCTTCTGGAAATGCGCTTCGTACACCAGATCGTTGTAGCGATCCACGTCGCCGCCGCAGTCGCGTACGCAGTACATGCCCATGGTGGCCACGTCGGTATACAGGTCGCGCACCTCGGGGCGGGGATGCGCTTCGCAGGGCTGCCACAGGATCTGCACGTCGGGGTGATGGGGCAGGAGCTGCTTCAGGTTCTGATGGCCTTTGTAGCAGTGGGGGCAATGATAATCAAAATAAACCTCAAGCTGTTTCAAGGGTCGTCATCCTTTCGTGTGGAAGATTCTGTCTACAGTATATCACGTCGGGATTCCGTACACAAGCAAAACCGCCGCAGACAGACGCTGCGGCGGGAGCTTTATTGGGCGGCCTGCTCCACGAAGGTGAGATTTACCATGTCCTCATAGGCGTATTCGCCCTCAAACAGGCCGCTGGCGGTGATGACCTCCATCAGCGTATCCACGGCGGCGCGGGTGATCACGCCGTCCTCGCTCCACAGGTGATCCTCATAGGCGCGGTCGAGGGCTGCCTGACGGCCTTCAGGCGTCAGGGTGGGGAACTCCTTCTCCAGAATCCGGGCGGCAAGGTCGTGATCCGCCTGCACAGCCTTCAGGGCGCGGAGCAGGGCACGGACAAAGGCGAGGCAGGTTTCCGGGTCGCTGTCGATGGTGGACTGCTTCACGCCGATGACGGAGTAGGCATAGTCGCCCAGATCGGGGAACTTGACGAAGGGCTCCTCCCAGATGCCTGCAGTGACGCCTTCGGAGATTTGAGGCTCGCCGCCGTTGCCGATTTCACCCTGTCCGTGGGCCAGCATGGCGGTGACGGTGGATTCATCCGCGTTCTCAATCAGGGTCACGTCGGCGGCGGGATCAAGCCCCACCTTCTTGAGCAGATACCGGATCAGCACGTTGGGGGATCCGCCGTAGCGCCCGGCTACAATGGTCTTGCCCCGGAGGAAGGCCGCCATGTCGGCGTCGGAATCAGAGGCGGGGGCCAGTCCCTTGCAGGCAAAGAGGTACACGTTGGCGCGGTTGACGCATGCGCTGATGGCCACGATGGGATCCTTGCTGCCACGGTTGGCCAGCGCATAGCTGTCCACGCCGCCGATGACGGCGAACGCGTCGCCGGAAACCACGGCGGTCACATGCGCGCCGCCTGTGGCCTGCACCACGCTGACGTCCAGTCCTTCCTGCGCGAAGTACCCCTCGTGGATGGCCACATACAGGGGCAGGTAACCGATGAGGTGCACAGGCTCGGATACAGTGACAGACTTCAGCGCGGCCTCGTTCTCCGCCATGGCAGGCAGCGCGGGAAGGAGCAGCGCAAGGGTCAGCATCAGTGCAAAGAACCTTTTCATGGGAATCAGCCTCCTTGTCGTCGTGGGGGATCAAGAGCGGGCGGCGGGCTGTCCATCGCTCCAGCGGCGGGAGAGCAGCTTTTCAAGCGCCACCACGCCCAGATACATCAGCACCGACACGATGGACAGCACCACCACGCCGACCCATACCAGCTTCAGGTCGAAGGTGGTGCCGGCGTACACAATCATACGCCCCAGTCCCCGGTCTGATGCTATGAATTCGCCCACGATGCTTCCTGCCATGGCCAATGCAATGTTCACCCGCAGGCCGGAGATGATCCATGGCATGGCGGAGGGCGTGACGAGGTGCGAGAAGATCTGCCGCCGCCGCGCGCCCAGGGAGATCATCAGCGTGGTGAGGGCGGGATCCACCGCCTTGACGCCGCTCCACGCCGAGATAGCCGCCACTACCACGGTCATCAGGAAGGCCAGCATCACTTTGCTGGAAAAGCCGATGCCGAAGAGGATGACCAGCACCGGGGCCAGGGCCAGCTTGGGCAGGGCGTTGAGCACCACCAGCCAGGGCTCGGCGATCAGCGCTGTGCGGCGGGAAAACCAGAATGCCAGCCCCAGGGCAGAGCCGATAACGGTGCCGAGGACGAAGCCCAGCAGCGTGGACGAACCGGTGTAGAGGATATCCCGCCACATTTCGCCGCTGCGCCATTTGACCACAGCCGTGTGGAAAATAGCCGAAGGACTGGAAAAAAAGAATTCGTCCAGCCAGCCAAGCCGTGCGCCCAGCTCCCACAAAAGAATCAGCGCCAGCAGCAGTCCCCAGCGCCACAGGGCGATCACACGCCCCTCTGTGTTCCTGCTCTCCAGCACGCCGGCGGAGGGCTCCTCATGTCTCGTCATGACTGCTTACCTCCTTCCACAGAAGATCCATCAGCGCAGCCTTCTGCGCCGCCACGGCAGGCTCGGCCAGCATGGCAGGCGTACGGGGACGGGGCATATCCACCGTGAAGCGGTGCAGCACGCGTCCGGGCCGGGCAGAGAGCAGCAGGATTTCGTCGGAGAGCAGCAGCGCCTCGTCCACGTCATGGGTCACGAAGAGGATGGTTTTGCTCATCTCCTGCCACACGTCGGTAAGCAGCAGCTGAAGCTGCAGACGGGTGATGGCGTCCAGCGCGCCGAAGGGTTCGTCCAGCAGGAGTACCTCCTGCCCGGTGAGCAGCGTCCGCAGGAGCGCAGCCCGCTGGCGCATGCCGCCGGAAAGCTGGCTGGGACGGTATTCCTCAAAGCCCTGAAGGCCGCAGCGGCGGATCAGGGGCTGCGCCATGGCGCGGGCCTGGGCGCGGCTTACGCCCTTGAGCCGCTGGGCGAGGGTGATATTATCCATGATGGTGCGCCAGGGCAGGAGCAGATCCTTCTGCAGCATGTAGCCCACCTGTCCGGGCCTGTTCACCACGGACTGGCCCGATATGGTGATATCGCCCGCAGTGGGGGTCAGGAGTCCGGCAATGAGGTTGAACAGGGTGGATTTGCCGCAGCCGCTGGGCCCCAGTATAGACAGAAACGTACCGCGCTTTACGTCAAAGCTGACGTCGCGGATGGCCGTAACCGTACTGCCGCCGCTGTCGAATGCCCGGGTGACGGCCTGCACGCGGAGGTAGGAGAGGTCAGGCATGATTCACTTCCTTCCCCGGCAGGCTCGTTGCATTGCCTGCGTCCTGCCGTCAATAAAGCATATGCGCGGGGAAGAAAATCGGGAACGATGCGCTGCGGCATTGCATCCGGCTGTGAATCGGAGTATAATAAACAAAAAACACAGGAGGTATCCTCCCATGAAAGACTGTAACTGCGGCTATTGCATGCGCGGTGATCTGCTGGCGGCCTTCGGCATCCATATCTGCGACCTGAGCGTCAGCTCCCTGATCCTGTTCAAGGAGCAGAGCCATCCCGGTCGCTGTATCGTGGCGTACAGGGATCACGTCAGTGAGATGGTCAACCTGACCGACGAGGAACGCAGCGCCTACTTTGCGGACGTGAACCGCGCCGCCAAGGCCATCCATGCTGCCTTCCATCCTGATAAGGTCAACTACGGCGCATACGGCGATACCGGCTGCCATCTGCATTTCCATCTGGTGCCCAAGTATAAGGACGAGTACGAGTGGGGCGGCGTTTTCGCCATGAATCCCGGCAAGACCCTGCTGACGGACGAAGAGTACGCGGCGATGATTGAGAAGATCAAGGCAAACCTGTAAAGGCAAAAAGAATCCCTGTCCATATTGGACAGGGATTCTTTTTGTTCCGCAGGAAAACGGATACGCTGCTTACACGTTCCAGATTTCCTTGGCGTACTGGCTGATGGTACGGTCGGAGGAGAACTTGCCAGCGCTGGCCACGTTCATCAGGCACTTGCGGGCGAAAGACTGGGCGTCCTTGTAGTCGCGGTTGGCCTGCAGCTTGGCTTCCAGATAGCTGTGGAAGTCCTTCAGCACGAAGTAGTGGTCGGGTGCATGCCAGCTGGCGCCGTCCAGAATGGCGGACTTCAACTCGGCCAGCTTGCCGTCCTCGTCGGGGAAGGTGCCGTCAGTGAGGGCGTTGAGCACGCGGCGGACCAGACCATCGTTCTCGTAGATGTCGCGGGGACGGTACCAGTCGCGGATACGGTTCAGCTCATCCACGGTTGCGCCGAAGATGTAGTTGTTCTCGCGGCCGGCCTGCTCCACAATCTCCACGTTGGCGCCGTCGAAGGTGCCCAGGGTCACCGCGCCATTGAGCATCAGCTTCATGTTGCCGGTGCCGCTGGCCTCGGTGCCTGCGGGAGAAATCTGCTCGGAAATATCCGCAGCGGGGATGATCTTCTCGGCATAGGAGCAGTTGTAGTTCTGCACGAAGACCACCTTCAGCTTGTCGCAGGTATCGGGGTCGTCGTTGACCATGGAGGCGATCATATTGATCAGGTGGATGATGGCCTTGGCACGGTCATAGCCGGGAGCTGCCTTCGCGCCGAAGATGAATGCGGTGGGGGTGAAGTCCGGCAGTTTGCCGTCCTTGAGCAGGAAGTAGATAGCCAGAATGGACAGCGCGTTCATGAACTGGCGCTTGTACTCATGCAGACGCTTGACCTGCACGTCGAAGATCATGTCAGGGTTCAGCTTCACGCCCTCGCGCTTGAGGATCTCTGCAGCCAGCTGCTCTTTCTTCTCTCGCTTCACGGCGCGGAAGTCCTGGCACAGCTGATCGGTGATATGGGGTTTGAGCTCCTCCAGCTTGTACAGGTCGGTGAGGAAGCCCTCGCCGATCTGGCCTTCGATCAGCCTGCACAGCTCGGGATTGCACAGACCCAGCCAGCGGCGCTGGGTGATGCCGTTGGTCTTGTTCTGGAAGCGCTCGGGATACACGGCGTACCAGTCGGCAAACACGTCGTCCTTGAGGATCTGGGAGTGGATGGCGGCCACGCCGTTGGTGGCATAGGAGGCGTACACAGCCAGCTGCGCCATGTGGATGGTGCCGTCCCAGATGATGCATCGGGTGGGCTTGATATCAAAGCCCTTTTCGCGCATCTCCTGCTGGAAGCGCCTGTCGATCTGCTCGATGATGGCCACAATCTCGGGCACCACGCTGGAGAGCAGGTCGCGGTTCCACTTTTCCAGCGCCTCCTGCATCACGGTGTGGTTGGTGTAGGCGAAGGTGCGGCGGGCGATCAGGAACGCCTCGTCGAAGGTCATGCCTTCCAGCTGCAGCAGACGGATCAGCTCGGGAATCGCCATCACGGGATGGGTATCGTTCAGCTGCACGGCGTTGCGCTGGGCGAAGAAGGAGAAGTCGTTGCCATGGGACTGCTTGTAGGCGCGGATCATATCCTGCAGGCTGGCGCTGACCAGCACATACTGCTGCTTGATGCGCAGCTGCTTGCCCTCGCGCTTGCTGTCATTGGGATAGAGGCACTTGGTGATATCCTCGGCCTTGTTCTTGTCCTCGGCGGCCTTGGCGTACTCCTGCATGTTGAACTGGGTAAAGTCGATCTCCTTCAGACTCTCGGTCTGCCACAGGCGCAGGGTGCCGATGTTTTTTGCGCCGTAGCCGATCACGGGCATGTCGTAGGGCACAGCCAGCACGTTGCCGGTAGCCATGGGGACAACCACCGCGTGATCCATGCGGCGCAGGCTCCACGGATCGCCGAATTTGGACCAGTCGTCGGGCGCTTCGTGCTGACGACCGTTGACGAAGGACTGCTTGAACAGGCCGTACTTATAGCGCAGGCCGTAGCCGGTCAGGGGCACGTCGGTGGTGACGGCGCTGTCCAGGAAGCAGGCGGCCAGACGGCCCAGACCGCCGTTGCCGAAGGCGTCGTCCTCGATATCCTCCATCACGGCGATATCCACGCCGCGCTGGGCGAGGAGCTCCTTCACTTCATCCAGAAGACCAAGGCAGAACAGGTTGTTGTACACCATGCGGCCCATCAGGAATTCGGCGGAGATATAGTAGGCGTGCCGCTTGTGCAGACGGGCCAGCTTGCGCTCGCGCCACAGGGGAGCCAGCGCCTCCATGGCGGCGGCGGAAATGGCGTTGTGCAGCTGGGTGTAGCTTGCCTCCTCAAGGGTAACCAGGTTTTCGGCCAGAAGGCGGGCCTCCGCCTTCTGGATCAGTTCAGATGCGCTCATCATGGAAAAATCAGACACCTCGCTTGCTCGTTTTGTTCAGCTCCTGCAGCCGGGCCACCAGCTTTTTGTCAATGCAGCCGGGCTTCATGCGCCAAAGCCAGTTGCCGCCGGTGGTGGAGGGAAGGTTCATGCGGGCGGAGCCGTCCAGACCCAGGATGTCCTGCATGGGGATCACGCAGTCGTTGGCCACGGACTCCATCGCGCACTTGATGAAGGCAGCGGGGCCGTCCTTCAGGCGGGTGAAGCCCAGGGTCTCCTTGACTTCCTTCAGGGTCTTCTTGTCCACGGACTTCAGCCAGCCAAGGACGGTATCGTTGTCATGGGTGCCGGTGTAGCACACGGCGTTTTCCTTCCAGTTGCACAGGGAGTGGGGGTTATCCTTGCCGGCGGGGAAGCCGAAGGACAGCACCTTCATGCCCGGATAGCCCACGAAGTCCAGCAGATCGTACACGCGCTCGTTGAGCACGCCCAGATCCTCCGCCACCACGTTCAGGCCGGGAAGCTCGCGGCGGAAGGTGGTGAACAGATGCTTGCCGGGGCCGGCGATCCAGCGGCCGGTGCGGGACGTGGGCGCGCCGTAGGGGATGGAGTAGTAGTTGGCGAAGCCGATGAAGTGATCCACGCGGACGATGTCGTACATCTCCTGCATGCCGCGCATGCGCTCCACCCACCAGTCGTAGCCGCGGGTCTGCAGATAGCTCCAGCGGTACAGAGGATTGCCCCACAGCTGGCCGTCGGCAGAGAACAGATCCGGAGGCACGCCGGCCACACGGGCAGGCACCCGGTCTTCGTCCAGCTGGAACACCTCGGGATTGGTCCAGGTATCGGCGGAATCCTCCGCCACATAGATGGGCATATCGCCGAAAAGCTGGATATCACGCTCGTTGCAGTACTTCTTCAGCGCGAACCACTGCCGGCGGAACAGGTACTGGCAGAAGATGTGGTAACGGATCTCCTCGTCCAGCTTTTCCTTGTACTCGGCAATGGAGGCTTCCTCGCGCATGCGGATGCCCTTGTCGGGCCACTTGGTCCACATCATGTAGTTGAAGGACTGCTTCACGGCGGTGAACAGCGCGAAGTCGGCCACCCAGTGGGTTTCCTTCACAAACTGCTCCAGCTCTGCCTTCAGTTTACCCTCGGACTGGGCAAAACATTTACGCAGCAGCGCTTCCTTGCTGGCGCGGGCGTCAGCATAATTCACAGTATCGTCGGTCTCGGGCACATATTCTTCGGCAAAGTCGTAATCCAGCAGACCCTGCTCCCTGAGCACACGGGTGGAGATCAGCAGAGGATTGCCTGCGAATACGCTGGTGGACTGGTAGGGGGATTCGCCGTAGCCGGTAGGACCCATGGGCAGCACCTGCCACAGCTTCATGCCGCTTTCCTGCAGAAAATCAGCAAAGTCGTATGCTTCCTGTCCCAGACTGCCGATGCCGCCGGGGCCGGGCAGGGAGGTGATGTGCATCAGGATACCGCTTCTGCGCATATGGATACGTCCTTTCTGTATTGGAATCGTTTCCGGTATCGGGGTAAAAGCAGCGGGCCGTGGTGGCCCGCATGAATACAAAGGGTATTTCCAAGTAAATTGTACCAAAGGAAGGGCTGTGATGTCAAGGCGTTTCGTGCCGAAGAACCGGAATGTAAGTACTTACTTGACGGATTCCCGCAGTTTCAGCTCTGCTTTGACCACCACTTCGGTGGGTTCTGCGTTGTTGCGGAACATGTCCATCAGCACGCGGACGCTTTCCCGGGCGATGTCGTCCACGGGCTGCTCCACGGTGCAAAGCCTGGGGATAAAGAACTGGCCCATCTCCGTGCCGTCAAAGCCGAAGACGCTCACGTCGTCAGGAACGGTGCGGCCCAGATCCTTAAGGGCGCGGATCAGCCCCATGGCCACGGAGTCGGACATGCAGAAGGCTGCGGTGGTGTCGGGCCGCCGGAGGAAAAATTCCCGCGCGCACTCGTATGCGCCCTCCATGGAGAAGCGGGTTTCCACATAGCGGCTCTCGTCGAAGACCAGCCCCTTCTCGCGGAAGGCGTCCAGCGCACCCTGATAGCGCAGGGAGAGGTTGTCGCCTTCGGTACGGCTGGCGCCGAACACGGCGATCCGTTCGTGTCCACAGTCCAGCAGATGCTTCACGGCCAGCCGGGCCATGGCCCGCTCGTCGATGGTGACGGCGGAGGCGCGGGCCAGCTGCTCATGCCCCACAGCGGCCGTGGCGAACACCATGGGAATATCCATGCCGAGAAGTACCTTGCAGCGGTCGTCAATACGGCTGCCGACGAAGATAAAGGCCTTGACGCGCTTTTCGTGGGTGAGGCGCAGTGCGGTCTGGAATTCGTCGTCCTGCTCGTCGATAAACTCCATCAGGAAGGATGTGCCGCTGCCCTGGCTGTAATGCATGATTGCCTCGGCCAGAGAGGTGAGGAAGGGATTGTGGCGGCCGCGGAGAATGACCGCGACCACGTCGCTGTCCGTCTGCTTGAGACCGCGGGCGTTGGCATTGCCCACGAAATGACATTCCGCCATCACCCGTTCAACTTTTTCGCGGGTTTCGCGGTTTACGTCAGGGCGGCGGTTCAGCACGCGGGATACCGTAGTGACGCTGACGCCGGCCAGCCGGGCAATGTCCTTAATGGTATATATTTTCATAAATCGACCTTTCTCCGTCGCCGTTTTCCATGAAATATAGATATGAAATCGATGACGGAAACGATATCAACCCACGATCAGCATAGCATACCGAAGGGCTGATTGTCAATAGAATCAGGGTATAATGTACCATTTTGCACATGCGGTGGGATTTGCATTGGAGCAGAAGTATGCTATAATAAACAGGAAGACACAAGCAAAGGAGGCCGTGCGCCGTGAGCGAACAGAAAAACGTATCCAAACCCCTGCAGCTGTGGAACAGCGCTGTCAAGGCGGTGAAGGGTGAAAACACCGGCGCGCTGGTGGAGCAGTTTACAGCGGAGATGACGCTGGTTGCCGAGGGACTGTGCGAGGATCAGGCGCGGCTGCGTCAGGCTGCGGATGAGATCCGCCGGGAGCAGGACGCGCTGGGGCAGAGCCTGCGCAGCGAGCAGATGGCGCTGGAGAGCACCATCAGGGAGAATCAGCGTGATCTGGACAGGAGGCTGGATGAACTAAGCCGCAGAATTTCCGCGTTGGAGAAAAGCAGACCGCAGCAGAGAAAGAATATGAATATCATCAGCCAGGCGACGGTGCTGGCAGGCATTGTCTGCGGTACATGGCTGCTGGTGACCATCCTGAACCTGTTTGCCTGAGGCAGGAGGTACGCATGAAGACGTATGCTGAAATCGTGGCCGAATATCGCCGCCGCCGTTATGATACGGTAGTGGATGCGCTGGCCACAGGTCTGACCTATGTGGACGAAATCGCTGTGGATACGGGTCTTCTGGAGGAAGTAGGCCTGATGAGCGAATTGACGGAATCCGTCTGCGGAGCGCTGCCCTTCGCCATCATTGCCGTGGACGAGGGCGCGAAGGTGATTCTGGGCCGGAAGCCAGCAAAGACAGGCGCTGCGGACGGCGCGTACCGGATGGTCAAGACAGGCGCTGCGCTGGGCGTGGGAGGCGCGGTAGCCTCCATGGCGGGCTTCTGGGCAGCGCTGCCGGTGACCATGGGCGTCAGGGCGCTTTTCGACCGGTATCGCTCCAAGGCGCTGACCGGACTGCGGGTTCAGGAGAGAATCAACCGCCTGAAGGAGCTGAATGATTTTTTGCGCCGGGAAGATGCGGTGGATACTGCTCCTGTGGCCTCCTGCGGGGACGCTCTGACTGTTCCGGCCGTGATTGAATAATTTTGCGGGGGAAGATACAATGCGCTTTACCAAGATGCATGGCATCGGCAACGATTATATTTATGTGAATTGCTTTGAGGAAAAGGTGGAGGATCCCTCTGCACTGGCCGTCGCCATGAGCCGGTATCATTTCGGCGTGGGCAGCGACGGTCTGGTGCTGATCTGCCCCAGCGATGAGGCAGACTTTACCATGCGGATGTTCAACAGCGACGGCTCGGAATCCGAGATGTGCGGCAATGCCTCCCGCTGCGTGGGCAAGTACGTCTATGATCGGGGGCTGACGAACAAGACCAGCGTGTCGCTGATGACCGGTGCAGGTGTGAAGCAGCTGGAACTGAACGTACAGGGCGGCAGCGTACAGAGCGTGCGGGTGGATATGGGCGCGCCGGAGCTGACGCCGGAGAAAATCCCGACGACCATTCAGACCATGGGCGAGCCTGTCGAGGTGGACGGAAGAACCTACGCCGCCCACTGCGTATCCATGGGCAATCCTCACTGCGTGATTTTTGTGGAGGATCCGTCTGCGCTGGAGCTGCCGGTTATCGGCCCGAAGTTCGAGCATCATAAGGCCTTCCCGAGGCGCACGAATACGGAGTTTGTGCAGGTGATCAGCCGCGAGCATCTGAAGATGCGCGTATGGGAGCGCGGTTCCGGCGAGACGCTGGCCTGCGGCACCGGCGCCTGCGCGTCTCTGGTGGCGGCAGCGGCCACGGGCCGATGCGGACGGCGGGTGACGATGGATCTGCTGGGGGGCTCGCTGCAGCTGGAATGGAGCGAAAAGGACAACCATGTTTATCAGGAAGGTCCGGCAACCTTCGTATTCGATGGTGTGTGGCTGGGATAAGCAAAAGACCGGAGGCGATGCCTACGGTCTTTTCTGTGTATACACGCATTACTCTGCAAACATATCGGTGGACAGATACCGTTCGCCGGTGTCGGGGAGCAGAACGACGATCACCTTTCCGGCATTTTCGCCCCGGCGGGCAAGCACGGAGGCGGCATGGAGCGCAGCGCCGGAGGTGATGCCGCACAGCAGCCCTTCCTCGCGGGCGAGCGCGCGTCCGGCGGCATAGGCGTCGGCCTCGGCGACGGGAATGATCTCGTCAATCACGCTCCTGTCCAGCGTATCCGGCACAAAGTTTGCGCCGATGCCCTGCAGACCGTGGGGGCCGGATCGGCCCTGTGTGAGCAGCGGCGAGGCGGCAGGCTCCACGGCTACGATTTTCACGGCGGGATTGCGCTCCTTCAGATACCGGCCCGCGCCGCTGATCGTTCCGCCGGTACCCACGCCTGCTACGAAAATATCCACCCTGCCGTCCGTGTCGCGCCAGATCTCCGGGCCGGTGGAGGCATAGTGTGCCGCCGGGTTGGCAGGGTTGATAAACTGTCCCGCAATCAGGCTGCCGGGGAGCGCGGCGTGCAGCTCCTCCGCTTTGGCAATGGAGCCGCTCATGCCCAGCGCGCCGGGCGTCAGCACCAGCTCCGCGCCATAGGCCTTCATCAGGCTGCGGCGCTCCTGACTCATGCTGTCCGGCATGACGATGACGCACCGGTAGCCCCGGGCCGCAGCGACCACGCACAGCCCCACGCCGGTGTTGCCGCTGGTGGGCTCGATGATGGTGGCTCCGGGTTTGAGCAGGCCGCGGGCTTCTGCGTCCAGAATCATGTTCAGCGCCACGCGGTCCTTGGCGCTGCCACCGGGATTAAAGGCTTCCGCCTTTACCAGAATATCAGCCTTCAGGCCGTTGGAACGGATATAGTTGTTCAGATGGAGCAGGGGCGTTGCGCCGATCAGCTCCGTGACGCTCTGTGCAATCTTCATATATAGCCTCCCGTGTCAGGATAAGAGGATGATATGCGCAATGCCGTCCAATGTCAATGGCGATGAATGGAAAAGAACATAGAAAGAGCTGCCAGAAAAAACTGACAGCTCTTTAGTTTTATGCGCTGCATCGCGCTGAGACCGTACTTATGCTCCGATGGCGTTTCCGGTGTAGAGCTGGTAGTACTTGCCCTTCTGGTCAATCAGCTCGTCGTGGGTGCCGCGCTCGATGATCCGGCCCTGCTCAAGCACCATGATGCAGTCCGAATTGCGGACGGTGGACAGGCGGTGGGCGATCACGAAGGTGGTGCGGCCCTTCATCAGCGCGTCCATGCCGCGCTGCACCAGCGTCTCGGTACGGGTGTCGATGGAGGATGTAGCCTCGTCCAGGATCAGACAGGGCGGATCTGCCACGGCGGCGCGGGCGATGGCCAGCAACTGGCGCTGACCCTGAGACAGGTTTGCGCCGTCGCCGGTGAGCAGGGTGTTGTAGCCCTCCGGCAGGCGGGCGATGAAGCTGTCTGCGTTGGCCAGCTTTGCGGCGGCAATGCACTCCTCGTCCGTCGCGTCCAGACGGCCGTAGCGGATGTTGTCCATGACCGTGCCGGTGAACAGATGCGTATCCTGCAGCACCATGCCGAGGGAGCGGCGCAGGTCATCCTTTTTGATCTTGTTGATGTTGATATCGTCGTAGCGGATCTTGCCGTCCTGAATATCATAGAAGCGGTTGATCAGGTTCGTGATGGTGGTCTTGCCTGCGCCGGTGCCGCCCACGAAGGCGATCTTCTGGCCGGGCATGGCGTACATGGTGATATTGTGCAGCACGGTCTTGTCTTCGGTATAGCCGAAGTCCACGTCGTTGAAGGTTACGCCGCCCTCCACCCTGCGGTAGGTGACGGTGCCGTCCGCCTTGTGAGGATGCTTCCATGCCCACACGCCGGTGCGGTGATCCGCTTCAGAAAGGCTTCCGTCGGGATTCTCCTTTGCGTTAACCAGCTCCACATAGCCGTCATCCTGCTCGGACTCCGCGTCGATCATGGCAAAGACGCGGCCGGCGCCCGCCATGGCCATCACGATGGCATTGAACTGCTGGAACACCTGATTCACGGGCATGGTGAAGTTTTTGCTCAACGTCAGGTAGCTGACCAGGCTGCCCAGCGTCAGGCCGCCCACGCCGGACAGCGCCATCAGCGCGCCGCCCACAGAGCACAGCACATAGCTCAGGTGGCCCAGATTGTTGTTCACAGGGCCCATGATGTTGGCCACCGAGTTAGCAGCTTCCGCGCTGGAGCGGAGCTTCTCGTTCAGCGCGGTGAAGGCCTCAATGCTCTTCTCCTCGTGGCAGAAGACCTTGACCACCTTCTGTCCGGTCATCATCTCCTCAATGAAGCCGTTGACCTCGCCCAGATTCTTCTGCTGGGCCACAAAGTGCTTGCCGGACATTCCGGCCAGCTTGCCTGCGGCGGTCATGGTCACGCCCATCATCAGCAGGGACAGGATCGTCAGCAGGGGGCTCATGCGGATCATGCTGATAAAGGTGATGACCACCGTCACCGAGGAGTTGATGATCTGGGGAATGGTACCGCCGATCAGCTGACGCATGGTGTCGATGTCGTTGGTGTAGACGGACATGATGTCGCCATGGGCGTGGGTATCAAAATATTTGATGGGCAGCTCCTGCATATGGCTGAACACTTCGGTGCGCAGCTTGCACATGGTGCCCTGTGTGATAGTAGCCATCAGGCGGCTGTTGCAGTAGCTGGTGACAACGCCCAGAGACAGGATGACGGCCAGCTGGAGCAGCGCCGTTCCCAGCGGCGCGTAGTCGGGGGTACCGCCGGACCGGGCTGTGGCGACAAGAGGCTGAACGTAATCGTCAATCAGCGTCTGCAGGAACAGGGTGGACTGCAGGCTGCACAGGGCGGTGGTGAGGATGCAGGCTACCACGATCAGGAAAAGCCACTTGTAGCTGCGCATCATGTAGCCCATCACGCGGCCGAGCAGCTTCCACTGGCCCTTCATGCTGCCGCGGGGGCCCATGCCGGGACGGCCGTGCGGGCCGCCGGGACCGGGACGTCCGCCGGGACCACCGGGGCCGGGTCTTCCTTGCGCCATATTACTCACCCTCCTTTGCATCAGCCAGAGCAGCCTCGTCAAAGTCGCCGCTGCCGCCCTGCTGGGTTTCGTAGATTTCGCGATAAATGTCGTTGTGCTCCAGCAGTTTCTCGTGGGTATCGAAGGCGGCGATCGCGCCGTCCTCCATCACGATGATGCGATCCGCATCCTGCACGGAGGAGATGCGCTGGGCGATGATCAGCTTGGTCACGCCGGGAATCCGCTGGGCGAAGGCCTTGCGGATCTTCGCGTCGGTGGCGGTGTCCACGGCGGAGGTGGAATCGTCCAGAATGAGCACCTTGGGGCTCTTGAGCAGCGCGCGGGCAATGCAAAGGCGCTGCTTCTGTCCGCCGGATACGTTGGTTCCGCCCTGCTCGATGAAGGTATCGTACTTGTCGGGCATGCGCTCAATAAACTCATCCGCGCAGGCCAGACGGCACACGGCCTGGCATTCCTCCAGCGTGGCGTCCTCCTTGCCCCAGCGCAGGTTGTCCAGAATGGTGCCGGAGAAAAGCACGTTCTTCTGCAGCACCACGGCAACCTGATTGCGCAGAGCCTCCATATCATAGCGGCGAACGTCCAGACCGCCTACGCTGACGATGCCCTCGTCCGCGTCGTACAGTCGGGAGATCAGGCTTACCAGCGTGGATTTGCCGCAGCCTGTACCGCCAATGATACCGATGGTCTCGCCCGCATGGATGTGCAGGGTGATATTCCGGAGCACGGGACGGGCGGCGGTGCCCTTGTGGTAGGAGAAGGTCACGCCCTGGAAATCGATGCTGCCGTCCTTCACGACGGAAACGGGCTTCTCGGGATCGGTAAGATCAGCCTTTTCGTTGATGACCTCGGCCACGCGCTTGCCGCTGGCAATGGACATGGTCAGCATGACGAAGATCATGGACAGCATCATAAGGCTCATCAGCGTGCTCATGACGTAGCTGAACAGGCTGGTCAGCTCACCTGTGGTCAGTGTGCCGCCGACAATGAAGTGGGCGCCGAACCAGCTGATGGCGATCATGCAGCCGTAGACGATCAGGTTCATCACCGGGCCGTTGAGGGCAATGATGCTCTCCGCCTTCACAAACAGCTCGCATACATTCAGCGCGGCCCTGGAGAACTTGCCCTTCTCATACTCCTCGCGCACGAAGGCCTTCACCACGCGGATGGCGGATACATTCTCCTGCACGGAGGCGTTGAGCGCGTCGTACTTCTCGAATACCTGGGAGAAGAGCTTGGTCACCTTGCGGATGATGGTGAACAGCACTGTGGCCAGCACCACCAGCGCGATGAAGAACACGCCCGCGATCCTCGCGTTGATGAAGAAGCACATGAACATGGAGGAGATCAGCGTCAGCGGTGCGCGTACGGCAATGCGCGTACACATCTGGAATGCATTCTGCAGATTGGTTACGTCGGTGGTCATACGGGTGACCAGACCGGCGGTGGAGAACTTGTCGATATTGGAGAAGGAGAAAGTCTGGATATTGTTGAACATGGACTGCCGCAGATTGGCGGCGAAGCCGGAGGAGGCGGTGGAGGCAAAGCGGCCTGCCATCACGCCGAAGAACATGCTGGCGGCGGCAAGCACGATCATGAACAGGCCGTAGAGACAGACCTGACCGATATCGCCCTTGGAGATGCCTTTGTCAATAATGCCGGCGGTGGCGTAGGGGATCAGCACCTCCATGAAGACCTCCATCGCCGCGCATACGGGCGTGAGGAGGGTGTGTTTGCGGTACTGCGCAATGTGCCGGCCCAGGGTTTTGAGAGGGGACTGGGTAGATTGCATGGGTGGCGTGCATCCTTTCCTGATCAGATTTCGGGATTGCTGTCGGGAGCTTCGTGCAGGGAATCACAGACGCGCCGGAGCATGTCCTTCAGCTGGAGCTGCTCCTGCGGGGTAAGGGCGGCGGCCAGATGTGTCTCCGTGGCAACGATGCTCTGGTGGGCGGAGAGGCACGTGCTGAGCCCCTCCTCCGTGAGGCGGATATGCTTGATGCGTCGGTCGCGGGGGTCGGCATGGCTTTCCACCAGCTGCTTGGCCTCCATGCGCACAGCCAGACCGGCGATGGTGGGCTGGCTGACGTGAAACTCGCTTTCCAGCTCCTTCAGGGAGGCGGAATGGCCGTCCCGGTGGTACAGCGCCATCAGCAGATGACATTGGGTACGGGTCAGATTCATGGCCCGGAGGTTTCGGTTGGCGTGGGCGTCCAGCCAGTCGTTGATGCGCTTGATATACGGTCCAAGGCCCGGACGGGGCGGATTCATACCGCGCCTCCTTTCCATATGCTATGGGGACAGTATAGCGCAGACAGAAAAGCAATGTCAATAGCGTGCTATTGAATAAAATGTGAACAATACAATAAAAAAGCGCGCTCCTTTTTTCGGAGCGCGCGGGATGTTATTCGTACATGCTGTCGTCGAATTCTTCCTCGTCCCAGGATTCCTCGTCCCAGGATTCCTCGTCCCAGGACTCTTCGTCCCAGGATTCTTCATCCCAGGATTCTTCATCCCAGGATTCTTCGTCCCAGGACTCTTCGTCCCAGGATTCTTCGTCCCAGGATTCTTCATCCCAGGATTCTTCGTCCCAGGATTCTTCATCCCAGGACTCTTCGTCCCAGGATTCTTCATCCCAGGATTCTTCATCCCAGGATTCTTCATCCCAGGATTCTTCATCCCAGGATTCTTCATCCCAGGACTCTTCGTCCCAGGATTCTTCAGACCAGTTTTCTTCGTCAAAGGATTCGTCGCTCCAGCCTTCTTCGTCCGCATACTCTTCCTCATCGAAGCTGTCCATGTCGGAAGAGGAGGAGGTCAGCACGTCGAAGATGCCGGTGTCGGTAACCAGATCCATCAGGCTCTGGCAGGCGGACATGGGGGCATGAATCAGCAGCGGCAGCAGACCGCGGATCACGGGCCCCTTTACGTCGTTGACAAAACGAGAAAGGGTCACGTCGTTGACGGAGAAGAACTCAAGCTCCGGAAGGTCGGAAACGGTCCAGATCAGGGGAGAGGTCACGTCGGCAGGCTGCACAGAGCCCTTGAGCGTCAGCATGGTGCTGCCGGAGACGGCGTCCTTCTGATGCAGTGTAAACGCGCCGTCCGCAGCCTCGCCCTCAAAGCGGAGATGGAACCCATCCGGCATGGCTTCGCCGGTCACGTCGTAGCTGAGGGCGAAGGTTCCGGTCAGGGGCAGATGTTGGGGAATAGCGTCGGCAGACAGGCGCAGATCCAGAATGCCTGCGTCCTCCTGATCAACGGTCAGCCGCAGATCAGCGTAGAAGACGGAGCCCTTATCCTGTACGCTGAAGAATGCATTCAGCACATAGCCGTCAACAGAGGCGGGGAGGGACAGGGAGCAGGTGGTCCAGCCGTCCCTGACCGTTTTGGAGAAAAGCGTCGTACCGCCGGAGGTCCAGGTCTGGTTCTCGCCGTCCACGGTGACGACCACGCCCTCCTCGCCGAGGAAGCCGTCAGCCCATTCGGGAAGCTGGGACATGAAGCTGCTGATCACGCCGTCGTAGCCGGCTTCCAGCGCCAGGGCCTGCACCCAGTAGGTGAAGGCACGGTCGTTTTCAGCGACGCTGCTGATCTGCCGGAGCATGGTCAGCACCTCGTCGCGGGGAATGGTGCGGGTGTCGGAGGCGGCGTTCATCACGGGATTCCACAGGCTGGTCAGCGCGCCCAGACCGTCCTTGTGCACATAGGGCGTAGCCAGCAGGCCTACGCGCTGCAGCGGAATCTCCAGATGGAAGTAGGCCTTCATGCAGAATTCCAGCAACGCCTGAAGGTTCATGGAGAAGCCGGAGTCGCCAAGCAGCGTGCTTTCGACGCCCCAATGGGTCTCGATGCCATAGACGCGCACGCCGGTGCGGGTTTCTTCATCGCCGTCCAGCAGCACGTCGGCGGCCAGATCCAGCGCACCCGCATCGTCATACTGCAGTGTGCCTTCAAGGGTGAGGATGCCGATCAGCTCGCTCAGCCCCTGCATCAGCTTCTGATCCTTCAGGGGATAGGCGTCGGGGTACATTTCGCCTTCCAGCGTAAAGGCTACGCTGCGGGCGTTCTCCGCGGACGCGATAACGGGCGTCAGCAGACACAGGCAGAGAAGAAGCGAAAGCAGCCGTTTGATCAACTTGGACATGCGTACCTCCGGTTCGGTAGGATTAGCCCCAAAGCAGCGCCAGCGCAGGCACAATCTGCTTCTTGCGGGAAACAACCTGGGGCAGGAAGACGTGGTTGTTGCGTACCTCGCCTACGTTGAAGGCCATGCGGATGACGTCCGCGTCGCCGAGGAAGATCAGCTCCGTGCCCTCGCGGAGCACGTCGGTGAGCATGAGCAGCTGCATATCGTAGCCGCGCTTTTCCTTCATGGCAGCCATGGCCTCCAGCAGCTGGGGCAGGCGCTCCAGCACGCTCTCGGTATCAAGACAGGTAATCTGGCCGATGCCCAGCTGATGCCCGGCGATATGGAACTCCTTGAAGTCCGTGGCCAGCAATTCGTCAATGGGCTTGCCTGCGGCCGAAGCGGCGGAGAACAGCTCACGGCCCAGCGTGTCCAGATCAATGCCGGCAATGCGGGCCAGACGCTGGGCAATGCGCTTGTCCTTGGGCGTGCAGGTCGGGGATTTGAACAGCACTGTATCCGAGAGGATGGCGGCGGCCATCAGTCCGGCCAGCTTTTCGGGAGGCAGCAGCCCCAGCTCCTGATACATGGCCGCCACAATGGTGGTGGTGGAGCCCACGGGCTCGTTGCGCATGAATACGGGGTTGCCGGTCTGTACGTCAGCCAGACGATGATGATCGATAATGGCGACGATTTCGGCCTGCTCCAGACCGGGTACGGACTGGGAGATCTCGTTGTGGTCCATCAGCACCACGCGCTTGCGGCGCGGACGGATCAGGTGATAGCGGCCCAGTGTACCGGCCACGCGTCCGCATTCGTCCAGCACAGGATAGGTGCGGTAGCGGCTTTGCAGCACCACCTCGCGCACGTCGTCCAGATAATCGTCCAGATGGAAGGCGACGGTGGTCTCTGCCGGGACGGCGCGTCCCACGGGCGCGGACTGATACAGCATGCGGGCGGCGCGGTAAGCGTCCCACGGGGTGGCGATGATGCAGGTGCGGGAGGAGAGGCCGCGGTACTTCTCCGCCAGGTCGCTCTGGCACAGGATGATGCATCCCACGCCGAGCTCCAGCGCGCGCTCCACCACGTCCTCCTGCTGACCGCAGATGACGACGGAATCCTCCTTCGCGCCCAGCAGGCAGTCGCCGGAGGTGGGCAGAGCGATGATCACCTCGCCGGAGATGACGTCGAACACGTCGTCGTCGTCGTTGATGATGCGGCCCTCCAGCGCGGAGAGCACGTTGCACACCGGGATATCGCGGATCACGGGATGATGGATGGACTCCATATCCCGCTGGGCCACGTTGGTGGAGGAGAGCATGCCGTAGAGCCTGCCGCCGTCGGTGGTGACGGGCAGCGCATACAGGCTGCTGTTCTCGCGGAAGATCTCCCACGCGCGGCTCATGGCCACGGCGGAGGACAGTGTGGGCGGATGATCAAACTCGATGTCCTTCACCTGCGTGCGTACGGTGGGCAGGTAGGGGGGCGCTTCAAAGCCGAAGCGCTCCATGAGAAAGGCCGTTTCGTCATTGAGGCGGCCGAGGCAGGCGGCCTGGTAGGCGTTGTTGCCAAGGGCGTTCTGCAGCGCCGCATAAGCCATGGCGGATACCACAGAGTCGGTATCCGGGTTGCGGTGACCGAATACGTAAATCGGATCCATCAGGATTCCTCCTGTCGGGGGTCATTCGTCGTCGATTACAGTCCAGGTGGCGGGATCGTTGTCCAGCGCCTCCTGATATTTTTCATCCAGCAGATACTGGGTGGCGATGTTGGCAATGCCGTGGGTTTTCAGGCCGTGGAGCTTCTGAAAGTCGTTTACAGCCTGTGCGGTAGCTGTGCCGTAGCGTCCGTCAGCCTTGTCGGAGGGCAGATAGCCAAGGTACGCCAGCTTGTCCTGCAGCAGCTGCACCTTTACGCCGCTGCAGCCGCTGCGCATGGTGATGTCCATCACGTCGTGTACTGTGCCGAAGCCCAGAATGCGGGAGTAGGTCAGGTCATAGGTCTGGCGCTGCACGGCGCTGGGCGCGTTGCCCTCCAGCACATGGATGGTGACCTTGCCGTCCTGATCCTGCGTGCAGTACTCGACCATCGCCACGTGGTCGGTGTCACGGTCGTCGTCCCAGGTGAAGAACACCCAGTCGCCGGGCTGGGGGACGTAGCTGCCCGTGGTGATGAATTCGCTTTCGCCCTTAAGCCACTGATAGCCCCAGCCGTCCACATTGCCCCAGCGGCAGACGTAGCGGCCCTGGCGGATATACCAGTCCCGGCCTGTATTGGTGCCGGAATAAAGGGGATATACGTTTCGCAGCAGCTGTGTGCCGAAGCGCTGATCCACCTGATCCACGCACCAGCACAGGTATTCGGCGCACCACTGGGCGTAGGGATCGCCCTTCCACTCGCCGTACTTGGTATAGCCCCGTTCACCCTCGGTATAGCCTAATTCGCCTCTGGCGACGTCCAGCAGATTCGTTACATAGTCCGGCACAGGGAATGCCGGCTCGATGACCGTGCGGCTGGACAGCGCCAGCGCCGGGCATGCGGACAGGCACAGGCAGAGCGTCAGCGTCAGGGCGGCAAGCTTCTTCACGGAGCCGGTCTCCTTTCATCCAGTATCACGGGGATCACATGATCGGCTGTGCTGCTGTCCGGGGTGACGCGGCAGCACACGGCAGTGATAATCACCCCGGCGCTGCGGGCGTCGCGGAGTGCGTCGCCGAAGGCGGGGTGGGTTTTGTCATTGGGATACAGGGCGCGCACGTCCTCACGCTGCGCCACAAAGCAGAGCATGGCCTCGTATCCCGCCTCGCGGGAGGCGATCAGCTCCCGGATGTGCTTCACCCCGCGTTCGGTAGGCGCGTCGGGGAAGAAGGCGAAGCCGTCGTCATCAAACAGGGTTACGCCCTTGACCTCGGCAAAGCCGCGGATCAGCCTGCCGCCTTCCTGCCGCTGATAGGCGAAATCAAACCGGGAGCCGCCGAAGGAGCTCTCCGGACGGATTGCCTCCACGCCGGGAAGGCAGCGGCCGGACAGCAGCCATTCGCCGAAAACGCGGTTGGGAGCCTGCGAATCCATGCAGACCGTGTAGCCGCGGTTTTCCACCAGGACCAGATCGTAGCGGGTTTTGCGGTCGGGATTATCCGATTCCTCCAGCCAGACCCGCGCGCCGGGATACAGCAGCTCCCGGCAGCGGCCCGTGTTCTTCACATGGCAGATAACTTCTTCACCCTCCGCCTCGCACAGGGCGATGAAACGGTTGGGCCTGCGCAGGAATACGGCGGGCTTCAGCCTGTGGTAGAGCTTCACTGGGCCTTGTACACCAGCATCAGCAGCGCGCCGTCGTCGCTGGTGTGGCCTTCCACGCGGATGGGGAAGTCATAATTGTTGCGGAAGCGCAGGTTCAGGCTGTCGGAGCCGACGGCCGCATCCACGCCATGGGGCAGATAGCTGGCGCCGCTGGGGCCGTGGGGACGGCGCTGGAGGATCTCCACGCCGGGCAGCTGCAGCAGGGCGTTATACAGCGTGGAGGACACCTGACAGGTGCCGCCGCCGTAGCCGGGCTGGGTCTCGCCGTCCACCAGCACGGGAGCTTCATGATAGCCGATGGACTTCTTGTAGGGGCCCACCTGCTTGTTGAAGTTCAGCTCCTCGCCGGGCTGCATCACGCGGGTAAGGCGGTCGCAGGCTACGGAGATGTTGATGATGCGGCCCTTGTTGCTCTTGGTCTGCACCATCTTGTAGAAGGAGGTGTAGGCCGCAATGGGCGTTTCCTCACTGATGGGCTCATCCGTGGGAGAAACGGGGATCAGATCGGTCAGGTCGTTCATGTTGATGTAGCCGTAGGTGCGCCAGTAATGCACGATGGCCCAGCCGTCCCGGATCTGCCAGATGCTCAGCTTGGTGCCGGGATTGAGCACAACCCAGCTGTCGTCGCTGTCGCTCATGGACTTGCGCACCTCGCACACGTCGGCGGTGGTGGCGATATAGGCGGCCTTCTGCACGCCGTAGGGAGCTGTGTTGACGGGATCCACCGCTTCCACGTCGGTGATGCGGGAACGCAGCACATAACCGATATCATCCTTGTAGCGGATGATGGCATAGGTGCTGCCCACATACAGCACGTCCGCCCTTGCGCCTGCGCCGAAGCTGCGGATGCGCTTGGAATCGGTGCTGCGTTCGGGATACAGGTTGGAGTTCTCCAGCACGCGGGCGGTATAGATCGCCGGGGACTTGCGGTTGAATTCCTTCTTGTCAGGCTCCTCGAAAACCTCGCCCACCACGGCGGTGACCATGTCCTCGTCGGAACCTTCGTCCATGCTGCGGAGCTCCTCCAGCTCGTCGTCGGTCAGGATGGGCGCGGTCGCGTCGTCGTCATCCTCGGCGAGGGCGGCGGGCAGGGCGCACAGCAGCAGAATCAACGCGCACAGCAGCGCGAACATACGGTTCAGCATAAAAGGCAGACCTCCTTAAGGCATAACAAATCAGAATGGGTAAAGAAACCCACATAGCATTATAGCATCACAAACGCCCTCCTGCAAGGGAAGGAGACAGGTTTTACACCCGTAAGCATGAAAAAAACGGCGGAGGATATGAAACCTCCGCCGCAGCATTCCTCCGGGCAGAGCGGGATTCCGGGAGAACCTGGTCCGGACGACCTCTTCCATTTCACAATTCGATCGCTTTCAGCTCGTTGTAAGGACAGTGTGTCCATGAAACGGCTGAATGGCCATGCATCTGCGGTTCAAAAAGCAAAAAGGCGCGGAATCCTGAAGCGGATTCCGCGTCTTTTCAACAGATGGAAATAATCAGTGCGCCGCAGGGGATCAGAACAGACCGGTGATCTGACCCTGCTTATTCACGTCGATGTTCTCGGCGGCGGGAACCTTGGGCAGACCGGGCATGGCGATGATATCGCCTGCGAAGGCCACCACAAAGCCGGCGCCGGCAGACAGCCGGACCTGACGGATGTGCAGCGTATGGCCGGTGGGCGCGCCCAGCGCCTTGGCGTCGTCGGTGAAGGAATACTGGGTCTTGGCGATGCATACAGGGCACTCGCGCCAGCCTTCCTCCTCCAGCTTGGCAAGCTGCTTGAGCACGCTGCCGCTGAAGGCCACGTCAGCCGCGCCGTAGATCTTCTGCGCCACGGCGGTGATCTTGTCCTTCAGGGACAGGGAGGATTCATAGGTGTAGGAGGGCTCGGCCTTGGGGGCGCTGTCAACGGTGTTGCACACCAGTGCAGCCAGTTCCTTCACGCCTTCGCCGCCCTTTGCCCAGCCGTCGCACAGTTCGACGGGCGCGCCGGCCTTCTCACAGGCGGAACGCAGCAGAGCCATCTCGGCCTCGGTATCGGTGACAAAGCGGTTCATGGCCACGATGACCGGACGCTTCCACACGTTGCGGATGTGGTCGATGTGGGTCAGCAGGTTGGGCAGACCCTTCTCCAGATACTCTACGCTTTCCTTGCTCAGATCGGCCTTGGGGCAGCCGCCGTGGGACTTGAGCGCGCGCACGGTGGCGACGATCACCACTGCGTCGGGCCAGATGCCGCTCATGCGGCACTTGATGTCCAGGAACTTCTCCGCGCCAAGGTCGGCGCCGAAGCCGGCCTCGGTCACCACATAATCCGCCAGCTTCATGGCGGTCTTGGTGGCGATAACGCTGTTGCAGCCGTGGGCAATGTTGGCGAAGGGGCCGCCGTGCATCAGGCAGGGAGTGCCGTCGATGGTCTGCACCAGGTTGGGCTGGATGGCGTCGCGCAGCAGCGCGGCCATGGCGCCCTCGGCGTGGATATCGCCGGCGGTAACCGGCGCGCCGGAGAAGGTGCGGGCCACCTGCAGGCGGGCGAGGCGGGCCTTCAGGTCCTGCAGATCCTGCGCCAGGCAGAATACTGCCATGACCTCGCTGGCGGCGGTGATATCAAAGCCGTCCTCACGGGGCATGCCGTTGGGCTTGCCGCCCAGACCGCTGACGATGGAACGCAGCTGACGGTCGTTCACGTCAAGGCAGCGCCGCCAGGAAACCTGACGGGGATCGATACCCAGCCGGTTGCCCTGCTGGATGTGGTTGTCCACCATGGCTGCCAGCAGGTTGTTGGCGGCGGTGATGGCGTGCAGGTCGCCGGTGAAGTGCAGGTTGATATTCTCCATGGGCAGCGCCTGAGCGTGACCGCCGCCGGTTGCGCCGCCCTTCATGCCGAAGACCGGGCCCAGGGAGGGCTCGCGCAGGGCCAGCATGGACTTTTTGCCCAGCTTGGTCATGCCGTCGGCCAGACCCACGGAAACGGTGGTCTTGCCTTCGCCGGCGGGCGTGGGGTTGATGGCGGTCACAAGGATCAGCTTCGCCCTGCTCTCGCCGGGGATCTGTGCAGGATCCACCTTGGCGATATAGCGGCCGTAGGGGGTCAGGGCGTCCTCGGGAATACCGGCGGCAGCGGCGATCTGTGCAATCTGCCGGGGCTTTGCAGCCTGTGCAATTTCAATATCGGTAGGCATTTTGTTCATGCTCCTTCCGTGAAGTTTCGTTCAGCATCATTCGTACATCATGGGGCATACCGCAGTCATTATAGCGTATGCAGCGGATGAATGCAAGTTTTTTCCGAACTTTCTGTCCGGGAATGTAAATTAGTTTCGTCTTTAAGGTTGCCCGTAGTACGCCCATGCGGCGGCAAAGGCGTTGCGACTCAGACGGCAGATATAGTTTTTCAGCTTGATTTGGCAGCCGTTGGTGATCAGCGCAAAGACGAAGCCGCTCTCCGGCTCCCAGTACAGGTTGCATAGCACGCCGTCGCTGCGGCCCTGATGGCCGTACACCATGCGGTCGGGAAGAAGATCGGCCGCGCGGTGGACGCACAGGCCGTAGGGGCTGTCGGCGGTGACGCCGCCCTTGCCCTGCTGGCTGGAGGTCATCTCGGCGATGGTTTCCGGCCGGAGAATGGTCACGCCGTCCAGCGTGCCGCCCTGACACATCATCATGCCGATTCTGCACAGGTCGTCACCGCGGATCCAGATATCGCCCACCACCAGATCATAGTGCTTTTCCGCGCCGGCATTGGGATCGTAGGGTTCGGTGATGTAGAAATTGCGCTTGCGGGCGGCCTTGCCCTCCTCGTTGTAGCGCATGGCGGCATCATCGGGCTGATCCAGCAGCCATACGCGGTAGGCGGCGTCCACGCCCATGGGCTGGAACAGTCCCTCGTCCACGCAGGTGTTCAGATCCTTGCCGGAGGCGATCTCCATCAGACTGCCGAGGATGCCCGCGCCGAAATTGGAGTATCTGTAATAGTAGCCCGGGCGGCGGGAGAGCCAGTCTGCGTTGCGCAGCTGGGTTTTCAGTGTGGAGCCTGCATAGTAGTGCCCGCCGATGGAGGAGGTGTGGCTCATCAGCATGCGGATGGTGATGGGCGTGTTCTGGTAACGGGGATGCTTCACCGGATAGCCCAGGTACTCGTCGATGGGCGTATCCAGATCCAGCTTGCCCTCTTCCACCAGCTGCATGACGCGGATGCCGGAGATCATCTTCGTCACAGAGGCGGTTTTGAAATAGGTCTGGGGCGTTACCGGCTTTTTCTCCTGCTTGTCCGCCAGACCGTAATCATAATGATAGAGAATCCGATCGCCCCGTGCTACAACAACCACTGCGCCGGTGGTGTTGTTCTGCGCAAAGAGCCTGTGCAGGGTTGCGTCCAGCTCCGGGTTGAGTCCGGAGGGGGCCGCGGCGGATTCGTCCGCGGTCAGAATTTCATCCTCCTCGTCCACCACCAGATATTCATCCGGCAGGGGAATATCCTCTGCCAGCGTGCCGGACAGGAACATGCACAGGGCAAGCGTCATCATCAGCAGTCGTTTCAGCATAGCGGTTTCCTTTCGTATATGGAAGCTTGTGTTAACCATTCGCCTCCGGCAGGGCGGAATCCTCCGGGAAAGCTGCATCTTCCGGCAGATGGGCGTTACCAGTCCATGTCGCTGCGGTCAAGGGCGGGAGAGGCGGCGGCATGGGGCTGACTTTGCCATCCCCAGCGCCATTCCACGCTTTTGATGACGTGCACCGCGTACGCCAGCGATCTGTCGGTCAGGAGGCTGCATGGGTTGATAATCAGTGCATGTACGCTGACTGCGTTGCCCTGCCGGTCAAGAACGTCTGCGTTATAGGGCAATGCGATCATGCGGCCGTCGGATGCATACATACCCGCGGGGATGTAGTCCGGCTTGCGGCGCTGGTCATGAGTCAGCGGCGGACGCTGCGCGAGATAGGGCTCCTGACGCAGATCCAGCAGGAGACCGGCCTCATCCAGCGCCGTGAGACGGTCGTCCTTGCGCATCGCAACCGAGGCTGCGTCCCACGAGGCGGGATCGGCGGAGAGAAGCTCCTCAGGCGAAGCGTACGCAAGGTATGCAATGCCGTCCGTGCGGCGCATTGCTTCAGGGGAACGAAGGGAAAGAAGGGTCAGGGCATAATCCTGCGCGTTTCCGTCCCTCTTTTTCCGGGTTGAGCCGTTGCACAGCAGCAGGGTGACGCCGTCGCCTGTGCGGTCGTAAAAGTACACGTTGTAGCGCCGGGTCGTATCCTCGGGCAGCAGTCGCCAGAGATCCCGGTGCAGCCACTGATGGCATTCTGTGGCCTGCTCGGGAAAGTAGCGCGGATAGCCGTAGAGAATGCCTTCCTCCGCCAGCCTTTGAAGATCAACGTCCGAAGCGGAAACAATGGCCAGTTCCCAGTGCTGCTTCTGGTCGATCAGCTCCTGCGTATCCCCGCCGCGCTTGATGACGCAGCCCCAGCTGGCGGTATAGCCGTCGGTACTGGGAACGGGGATTCCTTCCGCAGCATACCGGGCAGACAGACGGCTCTGCCATGCCTGCAGGATCCGGGCTTCAAGCTGTTCATCCCGGCCGGTGAGGCCGGATGCAAGCGCGGGGATGGAATGGCATAGCAAAAGCAGCGTGACGAGCATGAGCAGCGGTCTCAGCCTGCGTGTCATAGAAAGCTCCTTTCTTTTGCGCCTCTGAGGGCATGAAGAAGGACGGCCCCGTGCGGAGCCGTCCGGAGGGGTCACTTGCCGGCGGAGGAAGGCTGGATGGCGAACACCCAGTCCTGCGCCTGACGCGTATCCATCAGATGTTCGTCTGCGGCGCTGACCTCGTGATTGGCCACATATACGCTCAGGGTGTACGCATCCTGACGGGGGATAGGCTCCATCAGCTGGATCTCCATGGAGAAAACCAGACTGCCGTCCTCTTGTTGGATCCCGGTGTAGCCCACGTCGCAGGGGATCACATCGCCCTTGGCGTCAACAAGGCCGTTGGCCGTGGCGCGGGCGCACAGGATGACCGCGCCGCTTTCAGCCGCCTTTTCCAGTACGGTAGGCGTTCCTGCGGGAATACCTTCCCGGCCGTTGTAATAGGGGTTGTAATTCCAGGGGTCGGATACCAGATAGTCCTCCGGCATGACAACCACGTTGGCGTTCTCCGCCGGGCGGATGGTGCCGGTGGCCAGAATGTAGGAGCACATGCCGTCATCCACGGTCATGCCTTCGTTATCCAGCGTGATGCCGGTGACGATCACGTCGTCCATGGTATAGATGAGATCGCCCACCTGAACAGAGGGCTTGCTGGAGTCGATATCGCCGTTCAGGGCGGCGGTTTTCCACTCCTCGCCGTAGAACGTGCCGAAATAGTCGGCGGTGTTGGAGACGATGGCGGCAAAGGCCACGCCTGCCAGAGCGATCAGCGCCATGACAAGCGCTGCGGTACGGATGGTCAGCTTCTTCACGGGCGGTTCCTCCTGTGTGCGGCGCAGGGCACACTGAACGCTGCGCCGGAAGCCCTCGGGCGTTTCGCCCCAGACCCGGTTTTGCAGATCAAGCTCCTTCAGTGTCACAGATCCTGCACCTCCTTGAAAATGTCGCTTTGCTTCATGACGTTCCGTCCCCGGGAGAGACGGGACTTGACGGTGCCTGCAGGCAGACGCAGCATGGATGCGATTTCATCCACCGCGTAGCCCTCCAGATAATGGAGCACCAGCGGGAGACGGTACTTGTCCTCAAGGCCGGAGAAGAAGCGGTACAGGTCCGGATCCGCGCCGGGCGGGGCAGGAAGATCGGGAATGGATTCGACGGGCGTTTCATGTCTGCTGCGGCGGAGGTGAGCGTAGCACTCGTTGATGAGAATCCGCGTCACCCAGGCCTGCAGACGGCTCTCGTCCCTCAGGGTGGACTGCTTGCGCCATGCGCGTTCGATGCAGGACTGCACCGCGTCCTCGCGGTCGCATTCCTGCGGCAGAATGCTGGCGGAAACCCTGTACAGCGTGCCCTGCATCGCAATGATGCGGCGGGCAAATTCCTCACTGGTCATGGCAAAAGGCCTCCATAGCTGCGGTTTGTAAATCGATCTACACTATATAGATGAACGGAGGATGCGGCAGGTTCCCGCGGAGAAAACTTTTTTGCAACAAAAAAGGAAGAGCCCCGAGGGACTCTTCCTTCTGATTTGCGTTTTGAGAAGCGCAGGCGAAATTACTTGATTTCGCAGGTGCCGCCAACTTCCTTGAACTGGGCGACGATCTTCTCGGCTTCTTCCTTGGACACGCCTTCCTTGATGGTCTTGGGGGTACCCTCGACGATCTCCTTGGCTTCCTTCAGGCCCAGGCCGGACACGACTTCGCGCACAACCTTGATGACCTTGATCTTCTGAGCGGCGTCCACAGCGGTCAGCACGACGTCGAACTCAGTCTTCTCTTCTTCCTGAGCAGCA
>JAFURI010000065.1 GCA_017471885.1 Clostridia bacterium
CCTGCGTCATGCTGGGCTCCATGCTGGCCGGTACTGAGGAAGCTCCCGGCGCTACCGAGATCTATCAGGGCCGCTCCTTCAAGGTGTATCGCGGCATGGGCTCTATGGCTGCCATGGAGGCCGGCTCCAAGGATCGTTACTTCCAGCAGGATTCCAAGAAGCTGGTTCCCGAAGGCGTGGAAGGCCGCGTGCCCTACAAGGGCGTGCTGTCCGACACCATCTACCAGCTGGTGGGCGGCCTGCGTGCCGGCATGGGCTACTGCGGCGCTCCCAATATTGATCATCTGCGCAAGCATGCGGAGTTCATCAAGATTACCAGCGCCGGTCTGGTGGAGAGCCATCCCCATGACATCTCCATCACCAAGGAAGCGCCCAACTACTCCAGTCTGTAAGACTGTCGTTGAAAACCTTGCAGGCAAGTTTTTCAACGAGGTTTTGCGCTCCGTCGTTGGTCGCTTCGCTCCCGGCCACTCCTTCGCGTAAGGTATGTTTTCGGCAGAGCCGAAAACGACCCGCCCCGTCGGCAAAGCCGCCGGATACGATTGCAGTCTGCCGACGGCAAATTGGTTAAGCTATTTTCATCCCCTCTGCTTCGGCGGGGGGATTTTTCGTTACAGGTGTTTCGCATAGCTTTACATTTTATTCACACCTGACGGACAATTCTCTGGTATAATGATATCGTATTGTGTTGATGAAAGGAGGGACGGCATGATTGAGCTGAAGCAGGTAACCAAGCGCTACGGTGCGGTGGAGGCGGTGCATGACCTGTCCTTCTCCGCCCCCAGAGGGCAAATTGTAGGCCTCCTGGGCCAGAACGGCGCAGGCAAGACCACCACGCTGAATATGCTCACCGGTTATTTCCCGCCCACCTCCGGTCAGGTGCTGGTGGACGGTATGGATATGCTGCAGCATCCCCGGCACTGCAAGCGGCTGATAGGCTATCTGCCGGAGAAACCTCCGCTGTATGACGAGATGACTGTCGCTGCCTACCTGACCTTTGTGTGCAGGCTGAAGGAGGTCGCCCGGCGTTCCATCCCCGCTCATACGGAGGAGATTATGCATCTGTGCGGCCTGTGGGAGGTGCGCGGCCGGCTGGTAGGGCATCTGTCGAAGGGCTATCGTCAGCGCGTGGGCGTGGCGCAGGCGCTGTGCGGCAATCCGCCGGTGCTGGTGCTGGACGAGCCCACCGTGGGTCTGGATCCGCGTCAGGTGGTGGAGATACGCGAGCTGATGCGGGAGCTGGGCAAGAGTCATACGGTAATCTTCTCCTCCCATCTGCTCAGCGAGGTACAGCAGCTGTGCCAGCGTGTGGTGATGCTCCACCGGGGGCGGCTGATCCGCGAGGCGGACATGGCTGAGCTGACCGGCGAGGGCGACGTGCTGCGCCTGAGGGCGTCCATTGCCATGAAGGAGCGGCAGCTGCTGCCTGCGCTCAAGGGTCTGCCCTGCGTGCGGCGGGTAAAGGCGCTGCCCACCCCGGACGCCGATATCAGCGAGGTACTGCTGGAATGCAGCCGTGACGGCGGAGAGCGGGGCGATCCCCGGACGCAGCTGTTCCGCCTGCTTTGCGCGCTGGACGCGCCCCTGCATATGCTGGCGGTGGAGCGGGATAATCTGGAGGACGTGTTCCTCCGTGCTACGTCCGAGGACGATGCTGTCCATATTCCTGTGAGGTGACGACATGTTCGCAATCTGGCGGCGAGAGCTGCAGAGCTATTTCTATACGCCTGTGGGCTATGTGTTCATGGGCGTGTTTCTTGCGCTGTCCTCGGTGATGTTCTACCTGCAGATCATGGCCCAGCGCTCCAGCGATCTGCTGACCTTCATCGGGCAGATGAGCTATCTGTGGATGCTCCTTTCCCCGGTGCTGACCATGCGCCTGCTGGCGGAGGAGCGGCAGAAGCGGACGGATCAGCTGCTGCTGACCAGCCCCGTGTCTCTCCTCGGCGTGGTGCTGGGCAAGTATCTGGCGGCGGTCACGGTCATGGCGGCAGCCACGCTCCTGACCGGTATGTTTGTGCTGATTGTGGCCATCTACGGTCAGGCCTATCCGGGAGAGCTGATGGTGGGCTATCTGGGCTTCCTGCTGCAGGGCTGCGCCTTTGCGGCCATGGATCTGCTGATCTCCGGCCTGTCCCGAAATCAGGTGACGGCGGCGGTGATGGCCTTCGGCGCAAATTTCGCCCTGTGGATGCTGGACATGCTGGAATCCTCCGTGTCCATTGCATGGATTGCCCGGCTGATGAGCTTCTTCAGCCTGTACAGCCGTAACGAGCCCTTCCTGATGGGGCAGCTGTCCTTTGCCAGCATTGTGTACGATCTGTCCTTTGCGGCGGGCTGTCTGGCGCTGACCGTCCATGTGCTGGACAGCAGACGCTATAACGGAGGTGCGGCATGAGCAGCAAGCGTACGCCTTTCTGGCGGAATCCGCGCTTCCGCTACGGCAGCATTTCCACTGTGCTGATGTGCCTGTTCCTTGCTGCACTGGTGGCGCTGAATATGGCTGTGACCCGGCTGGAAAAGCAGCAGGGCTGGCGGGTGGATTTCTCCTTCAACGCCCTGACCACCCAGAGCGAAAAGACCCTTGATATTCTTGCTGGGCTGGACAAGCCTGTGCACATCTACGCCCTGTTCGCCAGGGGGCAGGAGGATCAGCCCCTGATGGAGCTGCTGGACCGGTATGCTGCGGTGTCGCCGCTGGTGACGTGGGAGCAGACTGACGTGAGCCTGAATCCGGGACTGATGACAAAATACCGGGGCAATACCAGCGACGAGTACGTCAGCAATGACAGCCTGATCGTCACCTGTGAAGCCACGGGGCGCTACAGGATTCTCTCCCCGGCAGATTTCATCAGCCTGAGCCTTGACTACGAGGCGGGTGTGTATGAGATTGCCGGACTGACCTACGAGAGCAAGATCACCTCCGCCATCAATTATGTGGTGCAGGAGCGGATTCCGCGGGTGATGGTGCTGCAGGGTCACGGCGAGCTGGATGAGGACGGCACAGCCGTCTTTGCGGAGCTGCTGGAAAGCAACAACTTTGAGGTGCAGTACTTCCGCCTTGGCGAGGCGGACGCGGCGCTTCAGCCGGAGGATCTGCTGGCCATTCTTTCTCCTGTGCGGGATCTGAACGACGCTGAGACCGCCCTGATTTCCGACTTTGCGGCAAAGGGCGGCAGCATTCTCTTCACCTGCGATTATTCCGATCCCCTGAAGGACATGCCCAACTATGCCGCCCTGCTGCGTTCCTATGGCTTCGAGGGGCTGGAGGGCATTGTGGTTGCCTCGCCGGAGGAGCGCGATACCTACTACGACAATGTACGGATTGACCTGATCCCCCGCATGCAGTCCACCGAGGTCACCCTGTCCCTGCTGGACGCCGGGGCGGATACGCTGCTGCTGGCCGGCAGCAAGGCCTTTGCGCTGCCGCAGGAGGGCGACCGGAACCTGATCACCCAGACGGTGCTGCAAAGTGGCGACAAGGCTTATCTGCGGGATCTGAACAGCGGCAACCTGAGCCTTGACCAGTCCGCAGAGGATGCGGAGGGGCCCTTCGCGCTGGCGCTGCAGGCGAGGCGTGTGACGGAGCAGGGCTATGTGTCCCGCGCCTTTGTGCTGGGCAGCTCCACGCTGCTGACGTCCTCCCAGATCCACGCCATGACCGACGCGCAAGAGTTTATCATCCGCGTGACGGAGTTCCTGCTGGATACGGAGCCGGTGGATCTGGGCATCATGGCCAAGGCGGCGCTGAGGCCCCAGCTGTCGGTGGAATCCACCATGCTGGGCAGCATGCTGCTGGTAACCCTTCCCATGCTGGTGCTGGCGGCGGCGCTGCTGGTGCTTTGGCCCCGGAGGAGCAGATAAATGCAGCCGATACAAAAAAAACGTGCGACAAATCCCCGAGGGAGGATGACGCTTCTCCTGGGAGCGGCAATCCTGCTGCTGGCATGCCTTGCGCTGCTGTCGCTGGCGAATCGTCCGGAGGAGCAGAGCGTTTCCGCAGCGCGGGAGATCCGCAGCGGCGTAGTGTATTCTGCAGAGGATTCTGACGTAGCGGCGCTGCGGATTACCCTGCGCAGCGGCGAACGCTGGCAGCTGACCCAGAGCGCGGAGGGCGTTATCGCCGTGGACGGAGACGAAGGCTATCAGGTAGCCCGGCGCAAGCGGGATTCCCTGCTGGCAGCTGCGGCCGCCGTCACCTATGAGCAGGTGCTGACGGAGGATGCATCCGCCTATGCGGCCAACTTTGCGGACTTCGGGCTGGACAAGCCGCGCATCGTGGCGGAGATTACTTATCGGGACGGTAAAGCCCTGACACTGCGCATCGGCAACGACAGCCCGGAGGAGGACGCGGGCTGGAGCTATATGACCATCGACGGCGATCCGCGGCTGTATGCGCTGGACAGCGGAACGGCGGACAATCTGGCGGTGGAGAAGGCAGATCTGCATCCGGTAGAGCAGCCCGTGCTGCACAAGGTACGCTTTGACCGTATTACCTTCACCGCCGCTGACGGAAAGACGATTGCCCGGTGGGAGCTGGAAGGCGGAATCGGCGGCGATGCGGACGACCGCTGGCGCATGACCGAGCCGCTGCGGTATCCGGCGGACGGCGAAGCCATGGGCAAACTGAAGACTAATCTGGAAAATCTGCGTCTGGGCGCGTATGTAGGGCAGGCCACGCCGGAAAATCTGACGGCCTACGGCTTTGATTCGCCCAGGTTCATCATCGAAATCCACATGGCGGAGGGCTCCATCGGCACCACGGGAAGCACCGGCGTGTATGACGTGACCGACTGGCCGGAGAGCTCCTTTACCCTGACGGTGGGCGCTGCCAAGAACGATGCGGTGGATTACGTCCGTGTGGGGGACGGCATTTACCTGACCAGCCACTTCACGCTGGGCGTGTTCATGGACATGGATCCCCGCAGCACCCTGACCCGCTACGTGGTGCCTTCTGCGCTGGGAAATCTGCAGCGGCTGACGGTGGAAACCTCCGCCGGGACGGATGTGTACAGCCTTGTCCGCACGGAGCGTGTGGCGGAGAACAACGAGTTGGTTTACGACGAGGAAGGGCAGATCGTCTACGACGTGCGGTGTGAGCGCAACGGTGAGGAGATCAGCTATACCAGCTTTGAGGCAGCCTACCGGAGCCTGATGGTGGCGACCGTATCCGGCATGCTGCCCGGGGGCTGGACTCCTGTCGGGGAGCCGCACACGCGCTTTACCTTCCTGCAGAGCGACGATGCAGGCTATACTGTGGAGCTGGCGGATTACGATGCGTTCCACGATGCCGTGCTGATGGACGGAAGCCCCGTGTTCTATCTGATCAAGGGCGGCATGAAATTCAATGCCGAATAACGCGTGCGTCAAAAGAGCCAAGCATTCAGTCACAGTAATTTGCCGTCGGCAGACTGCCAATCGAAAATCGGCGACATGTGCGGCGATTTTCGTGCTTTTTCGTCAGAAAAAAGCTTCCTTACACGAACGAACGGCCGGGAGTGTAGCGACCAGTGAGTGAGTGCGTCCACCTCGAAAAAGTGCTTAAGGCACTTTTTCGACACGCAGCGCGCGTCCTGCCTGTTGGAGCAGGACGCGCTTTTTGTCTTTACGGCGGAGCAGGGACTGTGGTATAATCAAAAGACACACAAAAGGAAGGCGGAAGCAGCATTGGGCATGTTTGGCTTTGACGAACGGTATGCGATGTTCGATATGACGGCGGTGGACAACCAGTTTATTCTGGAGTATCTGCCCTCGGCCAGCGGCGATCAGGTGAAGGTATACCTGTATGGCCTGATGCAGTGCTGTCATCCTCAGGCTGACATGACGCTGGAGCAGCTTGCCCGGGAACTGGAGATGACCGAGGACAGCGTGCAGGCGGCCTACCGCTACTGGGAGCGCAAGGGCCTTGTGCAGCGCATCAGCGACCGTCCGCCCTGCTACCGCTATGTGAACGTCAAGCAGCTGATGCTCTCGGGCGCGGCCTCTCCCGCCGATCCGGAGTATGATCTTTTTTCCGAGGCAGTGCAGAGCCTCTTCGAGCAGGACCGGAAGATCCACGGCAAGGAGATGCAGCTGTGCTACGAATGGGTGGAGGATATGGGCCTGCCCCAGGAGGTTGTGCTGACGCTGCTGGCCTTCATGAAGGAGACAAAGGGCAAGAGCTTCACTTTCAAATCCGCCCAGAAGACGGCGGTGGAGCTGGCCGAGGCGGGAATTGCCACCGCAACGGACGCGGAGCATTACCTCCAGCTGGAGAAGGACGTGCTCCGGGGCAGCAGGGACGTGCTCAAACGCATGGGCCAGTACCGCAATCCCACGGTGGATGAGCAGAATCTCTACCGCAAGTGGCTGAAGGAATGGGGCTTCAAGCCCGACGCCATTCTGGAGGCCTGCGCCGACACCACAGGCGGCAAGCCCAGCTTCAAGTATCTGAACGGTATTTTGAACAAGTATCACGAGAAGGATGCGACCTCCGGCGCCCAGCTGCGGGAAATCCGCCAGAGCGGCGACAGCGCCGTCCAGCCGCTGAAGAAGCTGCTGGCCATCTTCAATATCGCTACGCTGACAATCAACGAGGACACGCTGGCCCAGTATGCACGGATGCAGGAATTGTACCCGGACGAGGTGATTCAGCTGGCAGCCCGGGAGTGCGCCGGACGCGGTCTGGATTTTGAGGATACCCTCAAGACCCTTCGCTCCTGGAAGCGTCAGGGGCTCAGGGATCGCGCGGAGATCGAGGAATCCCTGCGTCAGGTTAACCGGCAGAACAGCTTTCTTGAGCAGCTGTTCGCGCTGTGGGGGCGTCGCAGCCGGCCCACTGCGGCTGATCGCAAGCTGCTCACCCGCTGGACGGAGGAGTGGCGTTTCGGCGAGGAGATGATCATCGCCACTGCGGCCTATGCTGCCAATGCGGAGAAGCCCATGCCTTATCTGGATAAGCTGCTGGAGGACTTTGCCCGCCGCAGCATTGCTACCCCCGAGCAGGCGGCGGCCGAGCGGGCGGAGCATCAGCAGAAGGCTGCCGCGCCTGCAGCCCGTCCTGTCAAGACGGTGCGGGAGCAGCAGTATACCCAGCGCGAATACGTGCATACGGACGACGGGCTGAACCAGATGATGGCCCAGTGGAAGGAGGAGCAGGGCGATGCGCAGTGATATTATCCGCGAGCTGAACGCGGAATACGACCGCCAGCGGGCGATCAACGCTCAGGAGGAAACCCTGCGCCGGGAAAAGGCGGCAGTCCTGTGCCCGGAAATTCCCCGGCTGGAGGCGGAGCGGGATCAGCTGATCTTCGGCGGCATCCGCGGCGTACTGACGGGCAGGGAGCTGACTGACGATATCCCTGCGCGCATGGACGTGATCAACCGTCGGATCCGTTCACTGCTTTTGCAAAACGGCCTGGCAGAGGATTATCTGGAGCCGGTGTACAGCTGCAGAAAGTGCCGCGATACGGGCTACTGCGGCGAGCCGGTGAAGGAAATGTGCGATTGCTTCCGCACAAAGTTCTTTACCCGTCTGTACCAGCGCATGGGCCTTGGCAGCGCGCAGGAGCAGACCTTTGAGCGCTTCGATCCTGACGTTTTCCCGGATACGCCCATGGAGGGCCGTGGCTTCTCCCAGCGGGACGTGATGCAGATGTACCTGAAGCGCTGCCGCGACTGGGCGGAGAATTATCCGGACAACGACCGGCGCACGGTGGTCTTCATGGGCCAGAGCGGTCTGGGCAAGACTTACCTGATGCACTGCATGACCAAGCGTCTGCTGGAGAAGGGCGTGAATGCGCTGCTGATCAGCGCCTTCAGCTTTCTGGATACGGCCCGCAGGGCGTATTTCTCCGGCAAGACGGAGGATATGGACACGCTGCTGGATGCGGACGTACTGCTCATTGACGACATGGGCAGCGAACCCCTGATGGAGAATATCACCATCGTGCAGTGGTTCAACCTGATCAACGAGCGGCAGACCCGGGGTAAAGCCACTGTGGTCACCACCAACCTGATGGAGAACGAGCTGCGGGAACGCTATACCGAGCGCGTGGCCTCCCGGCTGCTGAACAACGAAGCCATGGTGCTGCACTTTATCGGCGAGGACGTGCGCAGGAGGACGAGTCCGTGAATATCCAGATGTATGTGAGCAAGAAGAACTTCGACGTGCAGAAGGCGGAACGGTTTTTCAAGGAGCGGCGCATCAGCGTGCAGGTGATGGATCTGAAGAAGCATAAGCTGGGCGAACGCGAGGTGCAGGTGATGGCCCGCGCTGGGGGCCTGCAGAACCTGATCGACCGGGAGGACAAGAAGGTGAAGGAGCATCCGGCCTGCTATTACAATCAGGATGGACTGCTCATGGCGGCGATTCTGGAAACGCCGTGGCTGCTGAAGTCGCCCATCATCCGCAGCGGTAATAAGGTCACCGTGGGTTATGCGCCGGAAACATGGGAAGCGTGGATAAAGGAATAACAAAAAAACGCAGGTTCGTTAGAACCTGCGTTTTTTGTTATGCTTCCCGACGGGCGTTCAGCCGCCCGACGTATTCGTTCATGAACTGCTCGGCGCTCTTGGTCATCCACAGCAGTCCTTCCTTGTCACGGAAGGCAAAGGTGGCGGCCATCTGGCCGAAGTAGCGGTCGATCACCTGCACGAACATCAGCAGCTTCCGCTCTTCATGCCATGCGGCGGATACGGCGCAGTCATAGTAGAACCCCTTGGTCTGCACGTTGCCCATGTCGTTGTGATACCCCTCCTGCGGGAATTTGCAGAACACGTTTCTGCCCAGACCGAAGGGCAGCTGCTTTTCGCCCTGTGCGTTGACGTAGGTGAACAGTCCCTCGTCAGTCTTTGGGAACTCCAGCTTAAAGCGGGTGATGCCCATGGGATTCTCATCGCACACATACCACTTGCCGCTGATTTCATCCGCGAAGGCGGTATGCTGCATGCCCTCGACGACGGGGAGCTTCAATTCCGGCAGGCGGAGGGGCTCCTCCTCGGGCAGAGGCTCGTCGGACAGATTGTCCACAATGCAGCGGAACAACGCATCGAAGGTAATTGGATCGGTAAAGTGCCCGTTAAGCTGATTAGCCCCCGTGCACACGAACACAAAGTCCTTTTCCGGCACGCATACGGCGTACTGACCGCCCATACCGCTGAAGTAGAAGCTGCCCTGTTCGCCCATCCAGAACTGATAACCGTAGCCGTAACGATCATAGGCACTGCGGTTTTCCAGATTGTTGGTTACCTGTTTGCGGGTGGCCTCGGCCAGATAATCAGCGCTCATCAGCTGTTTGCCGTGCCAGCTGCCCCTGTTCATGACAAACTGGACGAAGCGCAGCAGATCACGGGGCGTAGCCATCAGGGCGGAATCGCTCCAGGGGGTGCCGTCAGGGGTTTTGAGCATGTAGGCGTTCTCAAAGCCGCCGATGTGGTCAAACACGCGCTTGCGAAGATAGTCCATCAGCGGCATGCCGGAAAGCCGCTCCACCAGCACACCCATCACGTAGGATGCATTGCTGTCGTAGGTGAAGATGGTTCCGGTTGGCTTGTCGGGCTTTCGGGAGAAGTAATAGCGTACCCGGTCGGTGACGCCGGGGAACAACCAGCCGCTGACGCCAAAGCAGGTACTCATGGTCAGCATATGTCGGATGGTCATCCGACGGATTTCTTCCGGCACGTCCTCCGGCAATTTGTCCGGGAAGTAGTCCGCGATATGATCGTCCAGCGACAGCTTGCCCTCGTCCAGCAGGCAGCCGATGGCCACGGACACGAAGCTCTTGGTGACGGAATACATGCGGTGCAGGGTATCGCGGGTGAAGGGCTCCCAATAGGCTTCGAAGAAGATTTCGCCCCGGCGGGCCATCAGCACGGAGTGCATATTCACGCCGCCACGGCGCAGGCGGTTCATAAAGGCTTCCAGATCGCTCCTGCGAACGCCGGCTTTGGATGCGGTGGTCGTATTCATTTGCGGGACACCTCCTTGTTTCCGTAACAATTCTTGATGAGCCGCCGCGTTTCCTTGTGGAAACCATCAGGATTATCCGGAAAAAGAAAAGAATCCCTCCGTGCAATGAGGAGGGATTCCGGAAAATCAGAGGATTACGTCCGGGGTATGGGTGCGGCGGATCTCCTGCAGCATGGCCTGCACCGCGTCAAAGATGCGCGGATTTGCCGCCATGAAGGGGATGCGCTGCTCAAAGGTTACGTCGCCGCCCATGATATTGCCGCAGCGGCCGCCTGCTTCCTGCACCAGCAGGGTGCCTGCGCAGTAGTCCCAGGGCTGCAGCCGCCATTCCACCATGGCGTCGCTGCGCCCGGCGGCGGTATCGGTCAGGTCGATGCAGGCGGAGCCGGAACGGCGGATATCCGCAATCCGGGGGAGCATCTCGCCCACGGTGCGGGCGGTCAGCTCAAATAGCTCGCTGTAATACGGAGCGGTGCCGAAGCTGACGATGGCGTGCTCCAGCGGCGTATCGGACACATGCAGTCTTTCGCCGTTGCAGAAGGCGCCCTTGCCCTGCTGCGCGGTGAAAAGCTCGTTGTGATAGGGATCCAGCATCGCGCAGAACACGGGCCTGCGGTTTTCTACCGCGCCGATGGAGATCATGGAGCAGCGGCGGCGGCGGAAGTAATTGGTCGTGCCGTCGATGGGATCCACAATGAAGGTCAGATCATCGGTCAGCACGTTGTCGTCCTTCTCCTCGGCAAAGAATTTTGCCGTGGGGAAGAGGCGGGACAGCTCGCCCAGCAGATAATCCTGCACGGCGATATCGGCCTCGGTCACAAAATCAGCATGGTTGCCCTTGTCAAAAACCTTCGGGCTCTGGTACTCCACCATAAGCTTTCCGGCCCGGCGGATTACCTCGTTCAGGCGCTGGGGCATGAAAAATCATCTCCTGTTCGTCAGGGCGTCAGGTGCAGCATGATCATTTCACAGGGGTTGTTGATGCGGGGTGCGCGGGCGGAATTGGTCATGCCGCGGCTGACCAGCAGCCGTCCGTCCTCATAAAAGCCGTGGGTCAGGCGGGGAAACAGCCCCTGACCGGGGGAGTAGATCCCTCTGCCCAAAAGCTGAACCTGCCCGCCGTGGGCATGCCCGGACAGGGTAAGATCCACATCGTATGGCCTGACGTAACGGGCAAAATATTCCGGGTGATGGCACATCAGCAGCTTATAGCCCTCCTGCTGCGAAAAGGCCTCAAGGAAGGCGGGAGACGGCACAGGGGCAGAGGAAAGCGCGCCCAGCACAATCCCGCCAAAGGGCAGGAAAGCGTTGTCCAGCACGGTGACGCGGCTGCGTTCCACATAGGGCCAGTACTCGTCCCGTTGCCTGAACTTCCATTCGTGATTGCCGATGGCGTAAAATGTGGGGGCCAGGCGGGGCGCATCCTCCAGAAAACGCACGGCGTACTGATACCCCCTGCGGTGGCGGTTCACCAGATCGCCGAGGATCAGGATGCCGTCGGCCTCGCGCAGCTTTTCAAGGGCAGCGTCATAGGGGCCGTTGTGCAGATCGGACACAAGGGCCAGCGTCAGCGGCGCGGGGAGCTTTTCCGAGCATACGGTGTGATGGACGATTTGCAGTCTGCTCATGCTGCGGCGCTCCCGGCGGATACGCGTACGCGGCGCTGGTGCAGGAAGATCAGCCCAATACCGGCAACCAGCTCAATGGCGCAGATCAGCCCAAGGCCGGATCCAAGCTGATGGAGCAGCAGGGTGATCTGCAGGCCCAGCAGCGCATTGGCCTGCGCGACGATGGCGCCGGGGTCAAGGAGATGCACGGTCAGCATGGCCAGCAGCGTCACCAGCGCGGCGGCGGACAGGGCGGAGCCGACGTACAGCGCGGTTTTGCGCAGATCGCCGCCCATCAGCAGGACGATCAGCATCGCCATAGCAAGGGACAGCGCGGCGAACAGCACCGGCGTGTTCAGCGCATAGCCGACCAGGGCGGAGAGATTCACATAGGACTGCACCATGGGCAGCGCGAAGGCCAGCAGCTGGGTGCGCACGGGCAGCACGGTTTCCTGCACGGCCAGACTGATGGGATAGCCCACTTGATCGCGGGCAACGGTGCGGCGCAGGGTGGAACGGACGGCCTCCTGGAAGAGGGGATCCTCACGCACGGCGTTTTCCAGCGCCTCGGAATCCCACTGGGGCGCATCCATGGCGGCGTCGGGCCGGGCGAGGCTCATCCACCAGCTGATGACCTGACGGTTGTAGTCCGCCAGCCCTTCAGGGGTGATCAGGCTCAGAGCAGTTTCAGACGCGAAGGACTGTTCTGCGGCGATCTGGCCGACCGCGGCGGTGATGCGCTCCATCTGTGCAGCGGAAACGGCTGGATCCAGCGCCACGCGCTGATGCAGCCCCTCATCGGAGAGCAGCCGCGTGGCCTGAGCGCACAGAGCGGAAAGGAGCAGCGTCAGCGTCATCAGCAGGGCGATGATCACCGCAAATACATGGGCAAGTCTGCCGGTCATTTTCATGCAATCACCACCATCTTCAGCGCGACCATCACAAGGTCGAGAATATCGGAGCCGTAGAGGATGAGCGCGGCGGCGAAGGCTGCGGCGAAGGGCAGCGCCAGTGCAAGGGGAAGCAGCCAGTGGAGTCGGCTGGTTTTTTTCATAACAGATACTCACTTTCTGCGGATAATTTCAGGAACCGACGCTTCATTATACAGCCGGGAAGCGGGGGATGTCAATGATGGCGGGTGCTTTCGCGGGTGCGGCGGCGCTTCTTCTGCACGTCGGTTTTGACGGGCTCCTCGCCCCGCAGGGACAGCAGCTGATCGCGCAGCCTGGCGGCCTTTTCGAATTCCAGCTCCTTGGCGGCGGTGAGCATCTGCTCCTCCAGCTGGCGCATCAGCGCGGCGCGCTCGTCCTCGGTCAGCTTGCCGGGAGCGGATTTCTCCACATGCTGGGTGATCTCCAGCACGTCGCGGATGGCGTTGCGTACGCTTTCCGGGGTAATGCCGTGGGCCTTGTTGTAGGCCTCCTGCAGGGCGCGGCGACGGTTGGTTTCACCGATGGCGCGCATCATGGAGTCCGTCATCACGTCTGCGTACATGATAACCCTGCCGTCCGCGTTTCTGGCGGCGCGGCCGATAGTCTGGATGAGGGAGGTGTCGCTGCGCAGGAAGCCCTCCTTGTCGGCGTCCAGAATGGCGACCAGCGCCACCTCCGGCAGGTCGAGGCCCTCGCGCAGCAGGTTGATGCCCACCAGCACGTCATACTCGCCGAGGCGAAGGTCGCGGATCAGCTCCATGCGCTCCATGGTCTGCACGTCGCTGTGAAGATAACGGACGCGGATCTCCATTTCCTTCAGGTATTCGGTCAGGCTTTCGGCCATGACCTTAGTGAGCGTGGTGACCAGCACGCGCTGCTTTCTGGCGGTTACCCTGCGGATTTCCGCCACCAGATCATCCACCTGACCGGTGGCGCGGCGCACGTCAATCTTGGGATCCAGAAGGCCGGTGGGACGGATGATCTGCTCCACCGTCTGCTCGGTAAGCGACATCTCGTAGGGGCCGGGGGTGGCGGATACGAAGATGGTCTGCCTGATCCGGTCTTCAAACTCCCTGAAGAGCAGGGGACGGTTGTCATAGGCGGAGGGCAGACGGAAACCGTACTCCACCAGCGTGTCCTTGCGGGCGCGGTCGCCGTTGTACATGGCGCGGATCTGCGGCACGGTGACGTGGCTCTCGTCGATGAAGCACAGGAAGTCCTTCGGGAAGTAGTCCAGCAGGGAGTAGGGTGCGTCGCCGGGCTTGCGTCCGTCAAAGTAGCGGGAGTAGTTTTCGATGCCCTGACAGTAGCCGATCTCCCGCATCATTTCGATATCATAATTGGTGCGCTGGGCGATGCGCTGAGCCTCCAGCAGTTTTCCGTCGTGAGTGAACTGGTCGATCCGCTCCTGCAGATCCCGCTCGATGACGGCAATGTTCTCCTCCAGATGGCTCTTGTCGGTGGCGTAGTGGGTGGCGGGGAAGATGGCGGCGTGATTCAGCTTGCTCAGCACATGGCCGCTGACCGTCTCAATCTCGCTGATGCGGTCAATTTCGTCCCCGAAGAACTCAATCCGCAGCGCATGCTCGTGCTCGCCGGCAGGGATGATCTCCACCACGTCGCCCCGGACGCGGAAGGTGCCGCGGTCGAACTCGATATCGTTGCGTTCGTACTGGATGTCGATGAGCATGCGCAGCAGCTTGTTGCGGTCGATAGCCATGCCCGGGCGCAGGGAGATCATCTGCCCCTCGTACTCGCTGGGGTCGCCCATGGAATAGATGCAGCTGACCGAGGCCACGATGATCACGTCCTTGCGCTCCCGCAGCGCGGCCGTGGCGCTGTGGCGCAGCCGGTCGATTTCCTCGTTGATGGAGGCGTCCTTCTCGATATAGGTATCCGAGGAGGCAATATAGGCCTCGGGCTGATAGTAATCATAATAGCTGACGAAGTATTCCACGCGGCTGTCGGGAAAGAAAGCCTTGAACTCGGAGCAGAGCTGGGCAGCCAGCGTCTTGTTGTGGGCGATGACCAGCGTGGGCTTCTGCACCTGCTCGATGATGGAGGCCATGGTGAAGGTTTTGCCGGAGCCGGTCACGCCCAGCAGCACCTGCTTCTGCAGGCCCTGCTTCACGCCTGCGGACAGCGCGGCAATGGCCTCCGGCTGGTCGCCGCTGGCCTGATAGGGAGCTTTGAGGACGAACTTTCCGTCCATGGATCATCACCTCCGGGTACCTGTTAGGATAGCACAGACATTCGCGTTTGTGAAGGGGAACGACCGGCGCAGACGAAAAAAACGGTGCAGACAGCTTGTCCGCACCGGGAGGGAATCAGTCCTTTCGGGCCACAATCAGGAAGCGGTGGGAGCTGCCCTCCAGCGAGCCGTGCCTTTCCAGCAGGCGCTGGGCCTCCATCAGGCGGGGGAAGCATTTCTCCACCGAGAAACCCTCAAACTCCCATTCGCAGATGCGGGCAAACCAAACCAGCGCGCCTACGTCAAGGAAACGGATGGGGCGGAAGGCTTCGTCCGTGCGCAGGATGGAAAAACCTGCCCTGCGGAAGCGTTCTGCCTGCTCCTCAGCCCCGTGGCCGGGGAAGGGCAGAGGAAGACCGGGCAGCAGCAGCTCCGCGAATTCCCGGTCGTTGAACTGCCCCACCTGCTGGGTGATGAACAGCCCGCCGGGCTTCAGGATCCGCCGGACCTCGGCTGGATCATAGGATTCGTGGCGGTTGATCACCAGATCGAAGGCCTCGTCCGGCAGAGGCAGGGCGGAATCGTCCGTCACCGCTGCGACGGAGATTCCCAGCGGCTCCAGCTTCTCCCTGCACAGAAGCACGTTGGGCGGATAGGCTTCGGTCACGGTGGTGAGCGCGGGCGGATGCCCCAGCGTCAGCAGAAATTCGCCGCCGCCGGTACCCATGTCAAGCAGGCGCTGATCAGGGGAGAGCGCGTCCAGCACAATGCGCCGGTAATCCCAAGGGAGGCGTTCATCCTCCTCCCAGCGTCCGGCAATGTGGGAGAAATCCCAGCCGGTCATGTGCGCGGCGGATTCCTCCTCAAGCCAGATCCTTTTCAGGTATGTTTCATTCATGATGACTGCTCCTTTGAGGCTTCGCCTTGTTTCTCTGCCCATCCGGAAATGCCAGACTTCTCAAAAGAAAGGCTGCCGCCACAGTGGCGACAGCCTGACAGCCGATCGCATCCGCGAGCGCTGCTTTACCGCGTTGCGGGGCGACCGTATTCGTCCAGTGCCCCGGCAAGGAAACGGACAAGCTACAAACTCCGCCCGTAGGCGCAGCCTCCGGAAAGGGGATTCTTAAGGGCTGAAAGCCCTTAAGCGGCATACCAAGGGCAGAGCCCTTGGTATGCCCTCGTCTTTTACTTCTTCAGCCGCTTGTCGCATTTGGTGGCCAGCCGGGTGCCCAGGGATTGGAACATCTGCACCAGAATCACCAGCACGATCACGGCCAGATACAGCACGGCATAACGGTAGCGGTTGTAGCCGATCATGATGGCGATCTTGCCCAGACCGCCGCCGCCGATGGCGCCGCTCATGGCGGTATAGCCCATGATGGTGGTGATGGCCAGCGTGAAGTTGTTGATCAGGGACGGCACGGCTTCGGGCAGCATCACATGCAGCAGAATCTGCACGGGGGTTGCGCCCATGGACTGGGCCGTCTCGATGATGTTGGGGTTCACCTCGCGCAGGCTGCTTTCCACCAGTCGGGCGACAAAGGGGAAGGCGGCGACCACCAGAGGCACAATGGAGGCCACGGTGCCCACGCTGGTGCCGATGATCATGCGCGTCAGCGGAATGACCATAACGATCAGGATCAGGAAGGGGATGGAGCGCAGCAGGTTGATGACCACGTTCAGGCACTTCATCAGCCATTTGGGCATGGGCAGGATGCCGCCCTCTTCGCCGGCCACCAGAATCATGCCCAGCGGCAGGCCGATCACGATGGCGAACAGCGTCGCCAGAATGGTGACGTACAGGGTCTCCCACAGGGCCAGCGGGAAGTCGTTGCAGAAGATCTCCCACGCTTCCTGCAGTTTGGCAGGCGTGAATGCATTGGCGAAATTCATGCGTCAACCTCCTTTGCAGCGTAGTCTACCTCAACCTGCACGGATACGTTGGGCGTTTCACGCAGGAAGTTGACGGCGGTGGCGAGCTCGTTGGGGCCGCCGGGAATCTCCAGCAGCATGTAGCCGTAGGCCTTGTCGCCCACGCTGCGGGTAGACGCGCCGATAATACTGGCGGCGATGCCGCATTTGATGGCCATGCGGGCCAGCAGCGGATCCTTGGCGGCGATAGCGCCGTTGAAGATAATGCGTACGCGCTGACCGTGCTTGTCGGAGATGGCGCTGTCCGCCATTTCGGGATAGACCAGATTGCGGGTGGCGTCGGCCCGGGGATTGGAGAACACCTCGGACACCTCGCCCTCCTCCACCACCTCGCCGTGCTCCAGAATGGCCACGCGGTTGCAGATTTCCTGCACCACGCTCATCTGATGGGTGATGACGATGACCGTGATGCCCAGCTTGCGGTTGATATCCCGGATCAATTCCAGAATGGCATGCGTGGTCTTGGGATCCAGCGCGCTGGTGGCCTCGTCGCACAGGAGCACCTGAGGATCCGTAGCCAGCGCACGGGCGATGGCCACACGCTGCTGCTGGCCGCCGGAAAGCTGGGCGGGGTAGGCGTTGGCCTTGTCCGGCAGGCCCACCATGTTCAGCAGCTCCATGCCGCGCTTTTCCGCTTCAGCCTTCTTCATGCCGGAGATGCGCAGGGGAAGGGTCACGTTCTTGAGGCAGGTGCGCTGCATCAGCAGATTGAAGCCCTGGAAGATCATGGTGATGCGGTGGCGAACCTCCCGCAGCTGCTTCTCGTTCATGGCGCCCAGATTCCTGCCGTCCAGCAGCACGCTGCCCTCGGTGGGCCGCTCCAGCATGTTGATGCAGCGCACCAATGTGGACTTGCCCGCGCCGCTCATGCCGATGATGCCGTAGATATCGCCGCCGTTGATGGTCAGGTTGACGTGCTTGAGCGCGTCCACAGGGCCGTCGGCGGTGGTAAAGGTCTTCGTCAGATTTTTCAGCTCGATCATAAACCGTTCCTCCGGAGATACACGGACACACCGGCCGCAGTGCATACGACCGGTGTGTCCAGTATGGATGCTTTGGTGTTACTCTACGGTCAGGGCGGTCAGGTCAGTCTGCTTGCCGCCGTACAGACCCATGGGCTCCACGTGGATCACGGCCACGGTCACCAGATGGGTACCGTTCTCCTGGTTGAAGTTCTGCTGATAGGGATCATGAGCAAAGTAGTTGGCCAGCACTTCGCCGCTCTCCACGACCTCGTTGGGCACGATGTAGTCGGCGTACTCGTACACTTCCAGCTTGATGCCCTTGGCTTCCAGGATCTCAGCGGCGACCTCCAGGATCTGGGCATGGGGGGTGGGGGAAGCAGCCACGGTGATGGTCTTGCCGGCCAGAGCGGCGTAATCCACGGTGGGATCATAGCCGTCGGTGGGCTCAGTCACCACGGAGATGGCGGCGCCGGCGTAGGTCTCGTTGATGAAATCAGCCACCTTCTGGCTGTACAGGGCGGCGATGAGGGCCTTCACCTCGGGCAGCTCCTCGTTGCCTTCCTTCACGGACAGCACGTTGCCGTAGGGGGAGTTGGCGTCCTCGATCAGCAGGGACTGCTCCACGGGGTTCAGACCGGCGTCCAGCGCGTAGTTGTTGTTGATGATGGCATAGTCGCAGTCAGCCATGACGTTGGGCACCATGGCGGCTTCCACTTCCACGAAATCAATGTTCAGGGGATTTACGGCTACGTCAGCCTTGGTGGCGGTGATGCCGGCGTCCTCATTCAGGGTGATGATGCCGTTGGTCTGCAGCAGCAGCAGGGCGCGGCCTTCGTTGGTGGCGTCGTTAGGCACGGCGATGGTGATGGTATCGGCCAGGGCAACGGTGGAGCACAGAACCAGAATCGCAGCCAGGATGATGGACAGGAACTTCTTCATGACAGTCTCTCCTTTTTCTTGTCAGATCGGCAGGGGGGATGTGAGCAACGGACGCTGCGATCACATTCGTCTGCTTTCCCGATTGAAACTTGCCGGATACACAGATGCGGCCTTCACACAACCGCCTCCTTTCGCGTCGGGGGAAGGAATAATAAAAGAGGGAGCCTCCGACGAAGCTCCCTCCTGTGACGAACCCGGGCCGGTATCAGTTAACCGTCGGTTCGTTATGCGGAAAGCCCATCGAAGCGGACACAGCAACGCATGCACATGCTGCACATGCGCATCTCCATGGGCATCATCATTGCGGCATACTGCTTCATAGGACTTTCTCCTTTCCTCAAGCGATGTGAAAAGAATACCATGCTTCTGGCAGTATGTCAACCATTTTCCCGAAATTCCGATTGTTTTTCCGCTGTATATAGTTTTCGTCCGTGTTGTGTAAACATTTTGTCAGGGGCTTGCAATAAGGAGAGAAAGTTGTTACAATAATAAGGCAAATGTTACAAAATATCGAGGTGAACCGGATGAAGCGCCTTTTATGCCTGCTGACGCTGCTGCTTTGCGCCTGCAGCCTTGCCCTGGGCGAGGAGATGGTGCTGCTGAACGACGACAGCAGCATGATTGAAGAAGAGACGGTCGTGGCCCGCGATCTGGAATACGGCGACGAGGGAGCGGACGTGACCGAGCTGCAGCAGAAGCTGACGGATCTGTTCTATTACAGCGGCAATATTTCCGGCCGTTACCGCGAGGGAACCCGCGCTGCGGTGAAGGAATTCCAGAAGGACTTCGGTCTGGCGGTCACCGGCAAGGCGGACGCGGCCACGCAGGCGGAGATCTATGCGGCGGTGTACCGTCCGCTGCGCTACGGCTCCTCCGGCGAGGACGTGAAGCGCCTGCAGACCCGCCTGACGGAGCTGGGGTATTATCACGGCAAGATCAGCGGTAATTATCTGGAGGGAACCCAGAGCGCCATCCGCAGCTTTCAGGAGAAGCACGGCGAAGCAGCCACCGGCGAAGCAGACGTGGATACCCAGACGCTTCTGTACAGCGGCGGAGCCGTCGGCAGGAATGTGAAGGCCGAGGCGGACGCTACCGCCACGCCGGAGCCAGTGGATTTCTTCCTTGTGGAGGAGGATGAGGTAACCGGCGAGCTGCCGCCCACCGCTCCGCCCTATGTGGAGTTTACCAAGCAGCTGAAGTACGAATCCTCCGGCAAACGAGTGAAGCAGGTGCAGGAGCGCCTGACGGAGCTGGGCTATTATGAAGGCCCCATCAGCGGCAATTTCCTGGGCCACACCCGCAATGCGGTCAAGGCCTTCCAGGAGCATAACGCGCTGGAGGTGGACGGCGTTGTCGGCGAGGATACGTGGAATCTGCTCTTCAACAGCATGGACGTGCGCAGGCCGGAGGATCCGCCCCGTCCCACACCCGTGCCTACGCCTGTGCCCTTCGCCATTACCGTGGACGTGAAGAATCAGGTGACCACCGTGTACGGTCGGGATGAGAACGGCGACTACACCGTGGTGATCCGTCAGATGCTGTGCTCCACCGGTACCCGCGGTGCGCCCAGCGACGTGGGCGACTGGGTGCTGTCCGGCCGCACGGCCCGGTGGTGCTACTTCCCCAAGTGGGGCAGCTACGCCCAGTACTGGACGAAGATCAACAGTTCCATTGCCTTCCACTCGGTCATCTATAATTCCGTGGATACCATGGATCTGTCCGTCAAGAGCTACAAGGCGCTGGGAAGCCGCGCCTCCCACGGCTGCATCCGCCTGACGGTGGCGGACGCGAAGTGGATCTACAACAACGTGGGCGAGGGCACCGTGGTGACCATCACCGAGAAGCTGCCTGCGGATCCCGAACTGCGGGCCTCGCTGAAGCTGCCCGGGCTGAATTACGGCAACATGCTGCCCTATTCCACGCCCGAACCCACGCCGGAGCCCATCTATATTTCCGGCGCGCAGCCGCCTCTGCCCCTCAAGCAGATGAAGAAGAACAGCTCCTCCGAGGCCGTGTACTGGCTGCAGTGCAAGCTCAAGGAGCTGGGCTACTACAACGGCAAATGCTCCGGAACCTATCTGGGCGGCACCGAGTCCGCAGTGAAGGCCTTCCAGAAGGCCAACGGTCTGTATCCGGACGGCGTTGCCGGTATCAAGACCCTGAAGAAGCTCTACGAGAAGGAGTTGGCGACTCCTTCGCCCGAGCCCACCGCCAGCCCCACGCCGGAACCCATCGCCACACCCGCACCGAAGGCTTCCGGTACGGATCTTGAGTAAAAGCATGAAAAACGGGAGCATCCTCGTGTTGAGGATGCTCCCGTTTGCTTTACAGCTCCGTGACTCTGCCGTCCAGATCGCGTATGACCCGCAGGCACTTGCGCAGCGCGGCGGCGGTATCGCCCTGACCGGGGGAAAGCACGGCCGCATGGACGGCTTCCTTCCGCTCCGAGAGGCAGTCGTAGAGCGCATCGGCATTGCAGCCATAGTGCTCAGGCAGCTCCAGCATGCTCTTCAGCGCCAGATGCAGCTCCAGAGGCGTAGCATATTTGTCTCCGTCAAGGAAAATGGTGTGCATGCGCTCCTCCTGTCAGTTGGCGGATACGGTGCCCTTGGGCGCGTTCATGGTGATCACCGCGCCGGACTTGAGGATGCTCAGCGCGTTGGCCGCGCCTACAATCACAGGAATATCCAGGCTCATGCCCACGATCGCGCCGTGGCCTTCGGGATCAGCATCCTCCAGGATGATGCCGCTGGCCTTGCGCAGCAGGGGGAGCATCTCGCGGGTGGTCTGGCGGCAGACAATGATATCGCCGGAATCAAACTCGCGCTCGTCCTGCTCCAGATCATGGATTACGCACAGGGGGGCAGTAACGCAGCCGCCGTGGATGCCCTGACCGCGTACCAGCATATGGCCCACCACGTGCACCTTCATCAGGTTGGTGGTGCCGGACATACCCAGCGGCACGCCTGCGGTAAGCACCACCAGCTCGCCGTCCTTCACCAGCCCGCGCTGGACTGCGGCGTCCACCGCATGGTCGAACAGGTCGTCGGTGTTCTTCTCTTCACTGATCATCAGCGGCACGGTGCCCCAGGACAGGGACAGCTGGCGCCATACATGGGGCTCAGTGGTGCAGCCCACAATGATGCAGGAGGGACGGTAGCGGCTGAGGATCCGCGCCGTGGAGCCGGACTTGGTCACGGTAATGATGGCGGATGCGTTCAGGTCGTGGGCAGAGGTAACGGTGGCATGGCTGATGGCGCTGGTCACGTCGGCGGAGGAGCCGCTGGGACGGGAGAAGCGGCGGATATAGTTGATGTCGCTCTCCGCGCGCAGGGCGATGCGGGCCATGGTTTCCACAGCCTCCACAGGATACGCGCCCACGGCGGTCTCGCCGGAGAGCATGATGGCGGAGGTGCCGTCGTAGATGGCGTTGGCCACGTCGGTGGCCTCGGCGCGGGTGGGGCGGGGATTCTTGATCATGGAGTCCAGCATCTGCGTAGCGGTGATAACAGGCTTGCCGGCGGCAATGGCCTGCTGGATCAGCGTCTTCTGCAGGCTGGGAACCTCCTCCAGAGGCACCTCCACTCCCAGGTCGCCGCGGGCGACCATCACGCCGTCAGCCACACGGAGGATCTCGTCAATGTTCTCCACGCCCTCCATGTTCTCGATCTTGGCGATGATGTTGATGGTATCGCACTTCTGCTCCCGGAGGATATGGCGGATCTGCAGGATATCGTCAGCGCAGCGGGTAAAGGACGCGGCGATAAAGTCAAAGCCGTTCTTTGCCGCAAAGATAATGTCGTTGCGGTCCTTTTCGCTGATGAAGGGCATGGACAGATGCACGTTGGGCAGATTCACGCCCTTGTTGTTGGAAACCACGCCGCCGTTGTTCACCTTGCAGATGACCTCGGTGTCGGTGACCTTCTCGATGGTCATGCCGATGAGGCCGTCGTCAATCAGCAGAGCGCCGCCGGCCTTCACGTCCATGGGGAGATCCCTGTAGGTGACGGAGACCCGGTTCTCGTCGCCCACCACGTCCTCGGTGGTGAGGGTAAAGGTCTGGCCGGGCACAAGGGTCACCTTGCCGTTGGCGAAGTTCTTCACGCGGATTTCGGGGCCCTTGGTATCCAGCATGGTGGCCACGGGCAGGCCCAGCTCGTCGCGCAGGCGGCACACCTCGTCGTGGTACTGCTTGTGGGTTTCATAAGTGCCGTGGGAGAAATTGAAGCGGGCAACGTTCATGCCGGCCTTCATCAGGGAAGCCACGAGTCCCTTCTCAAACAGATTGGGGCCCATGGTGCAGACAATCTTCGTTTTGCGGAGCCTGGTCATATCCATCATCCTCCTGCATGCATAAGCAGATAAATTCAGTACCTTCTTATCATACACCATTTCAGGCAAAAAGAAAAGGGAAGGAAAAGCGGCGGCGCAAAAAAAGACCGTACGCTGCCCTTGCAGCGTACGGTCGTGAAAACGAAAGCTTACTTGAGAACCTTCTGCATCACCTTGATGGTGAGGAAGAACAGGATCAGCACCAGGAAAACGCCGCACAGACCGCCAGCGGTAACGATGAGGCCCTTGCCCAGCAGACCGCCAATGTCGGTGGAGGTGGCGACTTCCTCAGCCATGGCGGTGGAGGCAGTCATCAGAGTGATGAGCGCAAAAATCAGCTTCTTCATGATTGTATCTCCTTTCAGCATCAGCCCAGCAGCATGGACACCAGGGTGATCACCATACCGCCGGCCACGATGGAGCCCAGCTGGCCGGACACGTTGGCGCTGGTGGACTGCATCAGGATGAAGTTGCTGGGGTCTTCCTTCAGGGCCATCTTGGCGATGACGCGGGAGGACATGGGGAAGGCGGAGATGCCCGCAGCGCCGATCATGGGGTTGATCTTCTTCTTGCGGAAGATGTTCAGGAACTTGGCGAACAGCACGCCGCCGGCGGTGTCGAACACGAAGGCGAACATGCCCAGAATCAGGATCAGCGCGGTGGTGGGATGCAGGAACTTGTCGGCCACCATGGTGCCGCCGACGGTGATGCCCAGCACGATGGTGACCAGGTTGGCCAGTTCGTTCTGCGCGGTCTTGCTCAGACGCTCCAGCACGCCGCACTCACGGATCAGATTGCCAAACATCAGGCTGCCAACCAGGGGCGCGGACATGGGCACGATGATGCCCGCCACGATGGTCACGATGATGGGGAACAGGATCAGCGTGGTCTTGGAGCAACGCTCCTCCTGGTATTCCATGCGGATCATGCGTTCCTTCTTGGTGGTCAGGGCCTTGATGACGGGGGGCTGGATCACAGGCACCAGCGCCATGTAGCTGTAAGCGGCCACGGAGATGGGGCCCATGTAATCCTTCAACTGGAAGTGGTTGGCCACATACAGGGTGGTGGGGCC
>JAFURI010000066.1 GCA_017471885.1 Clostridia bacterium
GGCGGGGGCGGTCCGCCCCGACAAATCCTGACGAATGAGGTGCAGATACACGTGGATACCATGAACAAGCTGTTTGAGCTGATTGATTTTGATCATCCCGCTATGGCCAAGGCCAAGGCACTGAAGGAGCAGGATCAGCTGGAAGCGTGCGCGGAGGAAATCGTCCGTCATTTCCGTACCCGTGAGAATCCCAAGTACCTGTTTACCATGGAAGACCTGCGTAAGAACACCGACGTGGACGGTCTGCTTGCCGACGCGCAGGAGATCCTGGACCGTAAGATTTACGGCTACCAGTTCGAAGGCGATATCGACTGGCATTTCAATCCCACCGACGGTATTCTCAATACTGCCCATGACAACGAGTGGAGCTGGTCGCTGTACCGCTTCATTTTCTGGCAGCCGCTGGCCCGCGCCTTTGCCCTGACCGGGGACGAGAAGTATCCCGCCGAGGCGCTGTACCAGCTCAAGGGCTTCCTCAAGGCCTGGCCGCTTGAGGACATGCTGTGCGACGAGGACGCCTACATCGCCAAGCACAAGTATCCCCACTATCCCTGGCGTCACATTGAGACGGCCATGCGCCTGTACACCGCGTTCCTGCCCTGCATGACCGCCTTCCGCGAGAGCAAGACCTTCGATATTGACGCCTGGGGCGTGTTCCTGGGCGCTGTGTGCGATCACGCCGATTATCTGGTGACGCACTATACCAACCATACCAAGTCCAGCAACTGGCTGACCATGGAGACCGGCGCGCTGCTGCAGACCGCCATTATGTACCCCGAGCTGAAGGCCTCCAAGGAGTGGTTCAGGCACGGCTATCAGCGCGTGATGCACGAGATGCGCTACTCCTTTGACAACGACGGCGTGCACATGGAGCGCACCTCCATCTATCACATGGTGGCTGCCATCTCCTACATGCAGTGCAACCGTCTGTGCGAGCTCAACGGCATCCCGATCGCGCCCTATGCGTGGGATACCATCACCCGTGCCTGCGAGTTCATCATGCGGCAGATCAAGCCCGACTTCTCCAATCCCATGATCGGCGACGCCGACCGCAACGATCTGTTCGACCGCCGCAGCGACACCTCCGTGTACGAGGGCATGAACCTGTCCATGGATCCCTTTGACCTCAATGAGATGCGCGCCTTCTTCCGCCTGATGTATGAGCAGACCGGCCGCGAGGATTTCCTGTGGTTCGCCACCGGCCGCAAGCAGGGTCATACTCCTGCAGAGCGCAACTACGCTATGAAGGAAGCGGGCATCCACATCATGCGCACCGGCTGGGAGGCTGACGACAGCTACTTCCACATCCACGGCGTGCAGCTGGAGCGCGGCGAGGTCAGCACCCACAGCCATAACGATCAGTGCCACTTCGAGCTGCAGATCAAGGGCGAGGATATCCTGCTGGACGGCGGCCGCTACATCTACAACCAGTCCATCTGGAAGAACTGGCGGCACTACTTCCTTTCCGCCTGCGCCCACAACACCCTGTATATGGATGATCTGACCATGGGCGCGGTGCCCGGCGTCACCCGCACCCGCGGCGTACGCACCTTCCTGCACCGCTTTGAGGAAAATGCGGATTACGCCCTGATCGACGTGAGCCACAACGGTTACGTCTTCACGGATGATCCGGTGTATCACCGCCGTCTGGCCATCCGCCTGGAGAAGGACGTGTACGTGCTGGATGACCGTATCACCGGTCTGGGCCTTGATGAGCACGACTTCCGCCTGTTCTTCAACTTTGCTCCCGGCAAGCTGGAGGGCGAGGGCGACAGCTGGGTCTACGAGACTGAAAAGGGTACGGCCTATCAGGTGTCTGCCATCCACGACAAGCCCATGGAGGCGAAGATGCTCCACGGCAGCGAGGATCCCATCGGCGGCTGGGTCAGCTACGGATACAGTCTGCGCGTGCCCGCGCCTCAGCTGCAGCTGTGCACCGCCGGCCCTGCACCCTTCCGCAATATCACGGTCATCGCGCCCAGGGGCTATGAGGTTTCCGGCCGGATTGATGGTGAGGAAGCCACAGTCGAAATCAGGGGCGAAAAGAACATCACCCTCACCCTGAAGGGCGAAGAGATTATCCGCAAGTAAGAAAGTGAGGCAATGCATATGAAGTTTGGTCTGTGTGCCGGTCTGGACAAGATCGGCGAGGTTGCAGCGCTGGGTTATGATTACATCGAGCCGCCGGTCAACGGCACTGCCGCCCTGTCCGACGAGGACTTTGCCGCAAAGCTGGCTATGGTCAAGGCTGCGCCCATCGCCTGCGAGGCCTTCAATCTGCTGTTCCCAAAGACCATGCAGGTGATGCTGACTCCCGACGAGGAGATTGCTGCCTATCTGCACAAGGCCATGAGCCGCGTGCAGCAGCTGGGCGGCAAGGTCGCCGTGTTCGGCAGCGGCAAGAGCCGCGGCGTCCCCGAGGGCTGGACCTATGAGCAGGCCTTCCGCCGTCTGGTGGAGGTCACCCGCCTCACCGGCGAGGTAGCGCAGCAGTACGGCGTGGTGATCGTCATCGAGCCGCTGAACCGCACCGAGACGGACACCGTCAACTCCATGGCCGAGGGCGCAGCCCTGTGCGCCGTGGTGAATCACCCCAACGTGAAGCTCCTGTGCGACAGCTTCCATGTGGCGAAGGAAAACGAGCCCTTCAGCGATATCGTGCGTCTGGGCGGCGTGAGCCATGTGCATGTGGCCACGAAGGAAGGCCGCCGCTATCCCCTGACTGCCGATGAGGATCTGAAGGCTATGTACCTGAACCTGAAGGCCACCGGCTACGACGGGCTGATCAGCATTGAAGGCAAGACTGACGACATGGCTGCGGATTCCCCCGTGGCTCTGGCGCTGCTGAAGAAGATGTGGGAGGAAGCATAAGATGAAGCAGGTACGTTACGGCATTATCGGCTACGGCAAAATCGGCAGCCAGCATGTGGGCAAGATCCTGCAGGGCGGCGTGCCCAACCTGAAGATCTGCGCCATTGCAGACAGCGATCCCGAGCGCCTGCAGGCTGCCCGTGAGGCGCTGGGCGACGAGGTGCAGTACTTCGATACCGCCGAGGCGCTCATCGAGTCCGGCGCGGTGGAGGCTGTGCACATCTGCACCCCCCATTACGATCATCCCGTGCTGGCCATCAAGGCCCTGAATGCAGGCCTGCACACCCTGGTGGAGAAGCCCGCCGGCGTGTATACCAGCAAGGTGCGGGAGATGAACGCCGTGGCGGCTGCGCATCCGGAGCTGAAGTTCGCCATGGACTTCAACCAGCGCACCGATCCCGTCTACATGAAGGTGCGGGAGATGATCCAGGCCGGCGAGCTGGGCCAGATCAAGCATACCCACTGGCTGATCACCAACTGGTACCGCTCCCAGAGTTATTATGATCAGGGCGGCTGGCGCGCCACCTGGAAGGGCGAGGGCGGCGGCGTGCTGCTGAACCAGAACCCCCATAATCTGGACCTGTGGCAGTGGATCTGCGGCATGCCCTGCCGCGTAAAGAGCGTGGTGTACTACGGCAAGCACCGCAATATCGAGGTAGAGGACGACGTGGTCGCGCTGGTGGAGTATCCCAACGGCGCCACCGGCACCTACATTACCACCGTGGTGGACGCTCCCGGCACCAACCGCCTGGAGATCGACGGTGAAAAGGGCCGCATTGTGGTGGAGAACGGCAAGATTCAGTTTACCCGCCTGCTGACGGCGGAGCCCGAGTTCAACGCTACGTGGACGAAGGGTCTGGGCAAGCCCAAGATGGAAGAAGTGGAAGTCACGGTGGAGGGCAAGTACACCTCCCACTGCGGCATCATGGAGAACTTCTGCGACGCGATCCTGACCGGTGCGCCCCTGTTCGCCAACGGCGAGGAGGGCATCAACGGCCTGCAGCTGTCCAACGCCATTCACCTGTCCGACTGGACGGGCGGCGGCTGGGTGGATCTGCCTGTGGATGAAGAGCTGTTCTATCGTCTGCTGTGCGAAAAGTGCGGCGTGGATGAACTGTGAGGTGCATTGAAATGAAGGAAACCCTTCGGGTAGGCGTGATCGGCTGCGGCATGATCTCCGTCAACCATTTCAAGGCGATCCGCCGTCTGGAAGGCGCAAAGCTGACCGCCGTGTGCGATATTGATCCCGCCGCGCTGGAGAAGGCTGTCTCAGAGCAGGGCGTGAAGGGCTATCAGGATTACCATGACATGTTTGCGGACGTGGACGTGGTGCATATCTGCACGCCCCATCATCTGCATGCGCAGATGGCGGTGGACGCGCTGAACGCCTGCAAGCATGTGCTGTGCGAGAAGCCCATGGCCATCACCGCCGCGGACGCGCAGCGCATGATCGACGCTGCAAAGCACAGCGGCAAGCAGCTGGCAATCTGCTTCCAGAACCGCTACAACGAGTCCTCCCGCAAGATCCGCGAGCTGCTGGACAGCGGCAAAATGGGCAAGGTGCTGGGCGGCAGCGCCGTGGTCACATGGGATCGCGGCGAGAGCTACTACGGCAAGGCTGAGTGGCGCGGCAAGTGGGCTACCGAGGGCGGCGCGGTGCTGATCAATCAGGCCATCCACACCTTCGATCTGCTGCGCGACTACGCGGGCGAGATTGTGGATATGAAGTGCAGCATGTCCGCCAAGCGTCTGGAGGACGTGATCGAGGCCGAGGACACCTGCGATATGCTGCTGATCAATCAGGACGGCGGCCGATTCCTGTTCTACGCATCCAACTGCGGCGTGGGCAATACCCCCGTGCAGCTGGGGCTCAAGTGCGAGCAGGGCGAAATCCGCCTGTACGGCAACCGGGTGACCGTCAAAATGAAGGACGGTACGGTGACGGACGAGGACTATTCCTCCGGCTTCACCGACGGCAAGGACTACTGGGGCAGCGGCCACGGCTTCCTGATGGAGGACTTCTACCGCTGCCTGCACACAGGCGATAAGTTCCCCATCGACGGCGATGAGGCCATGAAGACCACCATCCTGATCGAAAAGGCATACACGCAGCATTGTCAAGAGAGGAGGCGCGCGGAATGAAAACCGCCGCAGCGGATAAAATCCTGATCCCCAGGCAGCCCTTCCTGAAGCGGCTGGCAAAGGATATGCAGAAGAACTGGAAGCTGTACGCACTGTTCCTGCCGGTGCTGGTATACTTCTTTGTTTTCAAGTACGGCCCCATGTTCGGCCTGTCCATTTCTTTCCAGGACTACAAGCCTGCCCGAGGCTTTTTGAAGAGCAAGTGGGTCGGTTTGAAGCACTTTGAGAACTTCTTCACCGATCCCTACTTCTTCCGTCTTCTGAAGAACACGGTGACTATCAGCTTGTCTACGCTGATTTTCTCCTTCCCCTCGGCCATCATTCTGGCCCTGCTGATCAACGAGCTGCGTTCCCGCAAGCTCTCCCGCGTGGTGCAGACGGTCAGCTACATTCCCCACTTCGTGTCCACGGTGGTTATCTGCGGTATCATCCAGCAGCTGGTGGGACGAACCGGCGGCATTACCATGATACTGGCCAACCTCTTCGGCATCGAGCCTACCAACATGCTGCTGGAGACGGGCTACTTCATCCCGATCTATATCGGCTCCGATATCTGGCAGAACATGGGCTGGAACTCCATTGTGTACCTCTCTGCCCTGACCGCCATTGATCAGGAGCTGTACGAGGCCGCCAAGGTGGACGGCGCCAACAAGTGGAACCAGATGATCCACATCACCATTCCCTGCCTTGTGCCCACCATCATCATCATGTTCATCCTGAAGGTTGGCAAGATGTTCGACGTGGGCTACGAGAAGATCATGCTGCTCTACACGCCCCTGACCTACGAGCGCGCGGACGTCATCAATACCTATGTGTACCGCCGCGGCATGGAGAACGCCCAGTGGAGCTACTCTGCGGCTGTGGGCTTCTTCAACTCGGTGGTGTGCTTCCTGCTGGTGTTCGTGACCAATACCATCACCCGTCGCAGCGGCGGCAACAGTCTGTGGTAAGGAGGAAAAGAAGCTATGCGTCAAAATCGTGAGCAGTCTTCGAAGATTCGCATCCCGCTGGGCGAGCGGATCTTCTATATGGCGGATAATGTGCTGATGATCCTCCTGTGCGTGGTCATTCTGATTCCGCTGATCCATGTGGTGGCCGGCTCCTTCTCGGACGGCACCAAGTACATGAGCCATGTGGGCATCCTGCTCTGGCCTCTGGATTTCACCCTGGAAGCCTATGAAGCGGTGGCCCGCAACCCCAACATCTGGACCGGCTACAGCAACACCCTGTTTGTGGTATTTGTGGGCACGGTGCTGAACCTGCTGTTCTCCCTCATCGCCGCCTATGTGCTTTCCCGCAAGAACTACATGCTCAAGCGTCTGTTCAACCTGATGGTGGTGTTCAGCATGTACTTCTCCGGCGGCATGATTCCCTTCTTCCTGATCGTGCGCAGCGTGGGCCTGTACAACTCCATCTGGTCGCTGATCATCCCGCCGCTGATCAACGTGTTCAACCTGGTGATCGTCCGTACCGCCATGCTGGGCGTACCGGACAGCCTGGAGGAATCCGCCCAGCTGGATGGCGCAGGTCACCTGACGGTGCTGTTCCGCATCATTACGCCGCTGATCAAGCCCACTGTGGCCGTTATTGCGCTGTATTACGCTGTTTCCCACTGGAACAGCTGGTTCAACGCCAGCCTCTTCCTTAAGAAGCGCAACATGTACCCCCTGCAGCTGATCCTGCGCGAGATCATCATCCAGAACGACCTGAGCGCGTCCTCTACCGGCGACGAGGCCTTCTTCATGAGCGAGACCATCCAGTTTGCCACCATTGTGGTGGCCACGCTGCCCATTCTGTGCGTCTATCCGTTCATCCAGAAGTACTTCGTCAAGGGCATCATGGTTGGCGCCGTGAAGGGCTAAGGAGGAGTAATTATCATGCGTGTACCCTATGAGGTCATGAAAAATGAGTTCATCCGTGTGCTGAACAAGTACGGCATCACCGGCGAGGAAGCCGAGCTCTCCGCCACGCTGTACGTCAACGCCAGCCGCGACGGCATCTATACCCACGGCCTGAACCGCTTCCCCAAGTTCATCAAGAGCATTGAGAACGGCTCTGTGGACGTGAACGCCCGCGCTGAAAAGGCCGAGTGCATCGGCATGCTGGAGCGCTGGGACGGCAAGCGCGGCCCTGGCAACCTTAACGCCCACAAGTGCATGAGCCGCGCCATCGAGCTGGCCCATGAGCACACCATCGGCGTGGTGGCCCTGCGCAACACCAACCACTGGATGCGCCCCGGCAACTATGGCCTGATGGCGGTGGACGAGGGCTGCATCGGCATCCTGTGGACCAATACCACCCCCAACATGCCCCCGTGGGGCGGCCGTGAAGCCCGTCTGGGCAACAATCCCGTGGTGTTCGCCGTGCCCAACGGCGACGACGCGCCCGTGCTGCTGGACGTGGCCATGTCCATGTTCTCCTACGGCAAGCTGGAGAGCTACGCCCGTCAGGGCCGTGAGCTGCCGATCGTGGGCGGCTTCAACAAGGATCAGCAGATGACCACCAACGCGGCGGAGATTCTGGAAACCCACCAGTGCATGCCCATCGGCTACTGGAAGGGCTCCGGTCTGTCCCTGATGCTGGATCTGGTGGCCTCTGCCCTCAGCGGCGGACGTACCACCAGGGAAGTGGGCGAGCTGCCCACGGAGACCGAGCTGAGCCAGGTGTTCATCGCCATTGACGTGAAGCGCATGCCCGACGGCGAAGCCTTCGCCCAGCGCGTGAAGGACACCCTTGCCGATATGCAGACCTCCATGCCTGTGGAGGAGGGCAAGAGCGTGTACTATCCCGGCCAGAACATGATGCGCACCCGTATCGAGAATATGGAGAAGGGCATTCCCGTGGAGGAAAGCGTCTGGGAAGGTGTGAAGAAGCTGTGAGCACCGCCTGGATCCCCGGCGTGGTGTCCGTCACCTTCCGGGACAAAAGCCCTGAGGACGTGATCCGCCTCGCCAAAGCAAACGGCCTGGAGGCCGTCGAGTGGTCTGAGAACGCTCATATTCAGCCTGATGATCCCGAGGGCGCGGCCCGTATCCGCCGTCTGACCGAGGAAGCCGGGCTGAAGATCGCTGCCTACGGCTCTTACTACCGTGTGGGCGAGTACGGCGATCAGGCGGAGGAAACCTTCCGCCGCAGCCTCGTATCCGCCTGTGCGCTTGGCGCGGACGTGATCCGCGTATGGGCGGGCGTGAAGGCCAGCGCGGACGCTGATCCGGAGGATCGTCTCCGTGTGGCCCGTGATGCGCATATGATCGCCTCCATGGCGGCGGAAAAGGGCGTGCGGATCGCCTTTGAGTGGCACAAGAACACCCTGACCGATACCAATGAATCCGCCATGCAGCTGCTGAAGGATGCGAATCACCCCAACCTGTACTGCCTGTGGCAGCCCACCGTGGCGCTGACCCCCGCCCAGCGGGTAGAGGGCGTGCAGCTGCTGGGAGACCGGCTGGTGAACTATCATGTGTACTCCTGGCCGGACGGCAAGCGCGGCCCGCTGAACGCAGCGGAGTGGAAGCTCTACCTTGACGCGGCGCAGTGCGGCGGCAGCCACTATGCGCTGATGGAGTTTGTACGGGACAATACGGAGGAGCAGTTTGCCTCCGATGCAAAAACGCTGAATGATCTCATTCGGAACGGAGGATATTATGGCTGATTTGTACGTCAAGAGCCTTGATATGATCAATCCCTTTGTGGTGGCTTCCAGCCCTGCCACGCAGGGCGCGCGCAACGTGCTCAAGAGCGCGAAGATGCGCCCCGGCGCCATCGTGCTGCGCAACTTCGGCCACGGCAGCGGCGGCGGCAGCTACTTCGGCCCTGACGCCAAGGCCGTGTACGCCGGCGGGCAGGCCTTCCACAGCCATGCGGTAGGCCGTCAGATTCCCGATACCGTGGATACGCTGGAGAAGTACTGCGAGGAAGTCAAAACCATCAAGCGTGAGATGGATTCCGACATCAAGCTGTGGGTGTCCGTGGGCCACTACAGCGATATCCTCAAGGGCGGAGCATGGGAGAAGGACTGGGTCAATCAGGCGAAGGAGCTGAAGCTGGCCGGCGCTGACGCCATCGAGCTGCACTTCAACACCCCCGGCGTGGCGGTGGCCAAGGACCGCATCTATAACTATCATGAGCTGATCCGTCACTGCACCAGCATGATCAAAAATGCTGTGGGCGACACCAAGGTGATGGTGAAGCTGGCTGTGGAGGGCACCGACGTGCTGACCTCCATGCGCATTGCCCAGAGCGCCGGCGCCGACGGCGTTGGCCCTACCGCCCGCTGGAAGGCCTTCTACATGGATCTGGACTGGCGGCGCACCCAGCCCCGTCCCGGCTCCGGCTACGGCGGAACGCAGGCTACGCCTCTGGTGTGCTATGCTGTGGCGGAGGGCCGCAATAACGGCATCACCCTGCCCATGTATGCAGGCGGCGGCGTGTTCTCCTTTGATCAGGCGGCCCGCATGATCATGGCCGGCAGCGATTGCGTCCAGCTGGGCGCGCTGGCCTGCTCCGGCGGCACCATGGCCTGCAAGAAGCTCATCCGCGATCTGGAGAAGTGGATGGACGAGGCCGGTTATCCTGACATGGACAGCCTCCGCGGCGACGCGCTGCAGCTGTTCAACATGCCCGACGCCTTTGCCAAGGCACGCCAGAACAAGCTGGGCGACGCCTATCAGCAGGCGCAGGTGATCGCGGACAAGTGCATCGGCTGCGGCCGCTGCCAGGACGTGTGCTGGCATGAGGGCATTGAGCTGAAGGATCGCAAGGCCATCAAGACCGATAAGTGCATCGGCTGCGGCTACTGCTTCCAGGTCTGCCCCACCGAGGCCCTGTATGTGGACAAGGGCGGCATCCTGGCCGAGCCCTTCATGAAGTAAGCTGTACAAAAAACAAGACTGACGCATATGCGTCAGTCTTGTTTTTTGTCTGCAGAGTTACCGAAGCAGCTTCAGCAGCTCGGCGGGGGAGAGCCATTTGCAGTCTTCGGGCACTTTGGGTTGGAACGGGATACGTGACCAGCTGAGAAGGAGGCTGTATTTGGGATGTGCGTCGGATGTCAGCATCAGGAAGATGCTGTTATGTACGCTGTTGCTGATGGACAGAGTCCCGTTGTAAACCCGGAGCTTGCTGTATGTTCCGTAGGTGCCGTCCTCTTTCTGCTGCCGTACCCGGACGATATCCTGATATGTGATGGCATAGCGCTTCGACGACGTGTTGCCGTTGTCCGTGCGGGAGATCAGAAGCGAGGTGCTGGTGCGGTCGTTATGGAACATCAGCGTGTCGTGGCTGAGGCTTATCCGCATCACACTGCCGTTGATATACTTCATGTTGAACTGCATGACGCCGGAGTCGGGGCGCAGTTCAAAGGAGACCTCAGAAGGATAGACGCTGCGCGCCCTGCTGTTGGTGAAGCTGGAATGCAGGGATACGCTTGTTGCTGTGACCTTTGCCTCCGCAGTAAAGGTGGCGGTGGGAAGGGTCACGTCCAGCAGCAGTCCCGTGCCTGTGGCGCGAAGGCTTGCCTGGTAGCTGCTGCGTCCCTGAAGCAGGGAGAACTGGATGGCGTCTTCGTCATGATTCAGGCTTCCCGACAGACCGGAGCCCTCGAAGGTGATCAGACCATCGCGGACGGTAGCCTCCATATAGGTTTCGGAGGAGTCGGTCAGCTTCAGGTAATACGCGCCGTCCCGGGGTTCGCAGGTCAGGCGGAAAGCGCGGCCGGACCGGAACTCAGGTTTGATCACGATGATAGCCTCGCCGTAGCCGTCGTGCAGGAAGCCGCTGGCGGTGCAGTCCAGGTAGCGGCTGTATCTGTTGGCGACGGTGAGAGATGCGTCAAAGGACGTGGAGGATATGTTCAGCCGCAGCTCGGTATCGTTCAGCCGGGCCTCCAGCGAGAGGGGGAGGATGTGCTTCGTATTGTATTCCAGATCAAACGTGACGACGAAGGTGCGCCAATGCGAGGGCAGCTCACGCATCAGTCTGGACTGACCGTGGAGGAGCAGATCGCCGACCAGCTCTCCGGTGGTAAACTGCGGCGCCTGCACGCCCAGCAGCTTCAGCCAGCCCGAGTAGCGCTGGATCAGCGTGTTCACCCGGTCGGAGTTGGCGTGGAGGATAGCGGCAAGGCCGTCGGTCAGGTTGGTGCACAGGGCGGGCAGGTCGAGCTTCAGGCGCACATGCTGCGCACCGTTGCGCTGGCCGAAGTCGATGTGGAAGGATTCGTCGGCGACGTACCGATACAGGCCGGACAGCTCGGAAAGCAGCCAGACAAAGTCGTCCGTAGCCAGCACATACGCCTCGCCGCCCACTGTCAGGCGCAGCGTAACCGAGGACGGGAACTGCTCATACGCCGCATTGTCGGAGGCTTTGCAGGTCAGGGAAATTTCCGCCGTGGTATTCTCGGTGAGCAGGCTGCTTACCCGAAGGCTCTGCCAGAGGCGGAGCAGCTCCGCGCAGGAGGGAATCCGAACGCCCAGCAGACTTTCGGCCAGCGGCTGGCTGCGGCCGATAAGATCGTCCAGCCCGGCGGCATGCTGCGTCAGCACATCGCACACGGCCTGATCCAGCGCGGTCATCAGTCCGTTGACAGGAAGGGTCACTGTGGTGACCGACTGGCTGGGAGAGGTCTCGTCGGCGTTGATGCTGACGAGGGGCAGCAGCTTCTGACCGATCTCCTCCCCGATGGTCATGAGCAGCTGCGCGTCAGATGCAGAGTACTGGGGCAGACTGTCCGTTCCCAGCAGGGACATGAGGGCGGCCTGCAGCAGCGTTTCGATGGATACGCCCGTGCTGCCTTCGGGCGTGGCAGCCCATAGACCGCTGCGGCTCAGTGCAAGGGTTCTGTTTTCGTGACTCAGGAGCGCGCCGGGGACATTCTGCGCGTCAAGCCCCGCCAGCAGCGTATAAGAGTAAGGGTCGCTGCCGTCCGAAAAGGTGAGCGTGATATTCCGGGGCAGCGCTGCGCCCAGCGCGGGGGATGCGCCCGTGAGCAGGCAGAGGGCAAGGCAGAGGGACAGGATGCGCCTGAGGAACGTATGCTTCATGACCGGAGACCTCCCGATGACAAGGTGATGCTGCTTATAGTATACAGCCTGCAGGGGAGGATGGTCAAGCGCGGAGGGGGGCGCAGAAGAATTATCCGGGTCATGCAGGAATTGCGTGCCGGAGGGAGAATATCACCCCACGAAAAGAGCTTTTTCCCCATGACGATCGACTGAAACGAGGAAATTGCAGATGAAGATTTTCCGCAAGCGCAAGGGCCCCGGCACCCTGTCCATGCTTTATGAGGAAGCCCGGCTGGCTCCCCACGTCCGCCGGGGACTTAACTGGATTATGGCGGGCAACCTGTTCGGCAACCTGCACTGCGCTATCTGCGCAGGCGGTTCCGCTGCTATGGTGGGTCTTGCCGGTCTGCTGGGCGCAGGGGATATGGAGTTCGGCCTGCTGGTAGCTATTCCGCAGATTGCTGCGCTGCTGCAGCTGCCCTTTTCGCTGCTGGTGAACCGTACCCACAAGCGCAAGATCTGGCTGATGACCTTCGGCGTGGTATCCCGCGTGCTGTGGCTGCTGTTCGGATTTTTGCCGATGCTGTCCGCCGTACCGGAGAGCAAGCTGCCCCTGTATACGCTGATCACCCTGCTGGGCATATCCTCCGCCTGCGGAGCCGCCATCAACGTATGCTGGTTCCCCTGGTTCTCGGATATGGCCCCCATGCGGATCCGCGGACGGTGGCTGTCCTACCGTGATATGATCATCGCCGTGGCAAACTTGCTCTTCGGTCTGCTGGTGGCGTATCTGCTGGACGTGCTGCCGGTGGATTCCAAGTATGTGGTGATCTTCCTTGTGGGCGGCGCATTGGGCGTGATGGATATGATCTGCTTCGCCTTCGTGAAGGAGGAGTGGGCGACCACGCCGCCGAGGATGCATCTTTTCCGCAGCATGCTGGAGATCCTGAAGAACAAAAAGTTCATGCGCTTTGTCATCATGTGGACGACATGGTGCTTTACCGCCAACCTGTGCGGCGCGTATCTCACCCCCTATGCCATGAACACCATGGGGCTGGGCTTTATGCAGATTACCGTGTTCGGCACGGTGGCTGCGGCCATGGCCACGGTGCTGGCCGTGCCCCGCTGGGGACAGGCGCTGGATCGATTCGGCGGCCGCAACGTGATGTTGGTCTCCGCCGTGGGCGCATCCCTGACCCCGGCGTTCTACCTCCTATCTACCCCCGGCAGCGTACTGCCCACGCTCCTGCACAACGTGATCGGCGCGCTGTTCTGGAGCGGTACCAACCTGGCAGCCAACGGCATGCAGCTGTCCGCCTCGCCGGATGAAAGCCGTCCCACCTACATTGCTGTGTTCTCTTGCATTACCGCCATGGCGGGCACCGCGCTGGGCACCATGTGCGGCGGCTGGTTCCTTGAGGCCTGTCAGAGCCAGATGTGGTTTACAGGCAGCTTCGACCGCTATAAGGCGCTGGTGACGCTGTCCTGCGTGACCCGCTTCGGCATCACCTTCCTGCTGGTGCCGGGCCTGTATAATGATAATGAGAGCACGGTGAAGGACGTGATCCGCTTCTTCAACCCCTTCAAGAAGGAAGCCACCCGCGGCTTCCGCCTCCGCCTGCCGTGGAAAAAGTGATAAAGCAAGGGCTCTGACCGAATGTGTCAGAGCCCTGTTTTCATATTCAGATTTCGGGGAAGAACATTTCCTCCACATATCGGCTGCTGAAGGCTGCGCTGCCGCCCAGATCCACGTGCAGGGCGGATCCAGCCAGCCGCTGCGCCTCGCCGGTGCGGGACTGATCCGTCAGGAGGAGGGCTGCGCCGTCCAGCGCGGCGTTGCCGATGACCTTCACCCTGCCCTGCAGCTGCGGGGGAATCAGACCGATGCGCACCGCGTGGGGGATGGACAGATGGCTGCCGAAGCCGCCTGCCAGATACAGCGTGCGGATATCCTCCGCCCGGCACCCGGCTTTCTCCATCAGGCATCCGATACCCGCCGCGATGGCGGCCTTGGCCAGCTGCACGGCGCGCACGTCGGCCTGCGTCAGGGATACGCCGGGAGCAAGCGTGATCTCGTCCTCCTCCAGCGTGCCGGTTTCGTCCAGCATTTCCAGATCCAGCAACCCGGCGATCAGGCTGATCAGCCCGGAGCCGCACAGCCCTGCGGCCTTTCCGCCGCCGATGGTACGGGAGTGGAGTTGTCCGTTTACGATATCCACCCGGTCGATGGCGCCGGGGATGCTGCCGCAGCCGCAGCTGATGCCCGCGCCCTCAAAGGCCGGTCCTGCCGCAGTGGAGGCGACGTACAGCCTGCCGTTCCGCCACAGGGCGATCTCGCCGTTGGTGCCCACGTCGCACAGCAGGGCGGTTTCGTCGCTGCGGCACATGCCGCTGGCAAGGATGGCGCAGGTCGTGTCCGCGCCTACAAAGGCATGGAGGCAGGGCGGCAGATA
>JAFURI010000008.1 GCA_017471885.1 Clostridia bacterium
AAGAAGCTGGGCCCGGATACCGGCTACGACACCATCAACAACTATGCTCCCGTGGATCAGATGGCTGCCTTCCTGGGCGCCTGCGAGGCCGAGGGCAACCTGCCCAAGACCATCCTGTACTCCCTGAACCCCGCTGACAATCAGGCCATCGACACCCTGTGCGGCTGCTTCCAGTCCTCCGAGGCTGTCAGCAAGATCCAGCACGGCTCCGCCTGGTGGTTCAACGATCACTTCCAGGGCATGACTGATCAGCTGGTCTCTCTGGCCAACCTGGGCTACCTGGCCGGCTTTGTGGGCATGCTGACCGACAGCCGTTCCTTCCTGAGCTATCCCCGTCACGAGTATTTCCGCCGCATCCTGTGCCGCCTGCTGGGCGAATGGGTTGAGGACGGCCGCTTCCCCCAGGACTACGACCTGCTGGGCGAGATCGTCTGCGGCGTGAGCTACGAGAACGCCAGGAAGTACTTCAACTTCGCGCAGAAGTAATGCAGGCAGTGCCTGCATCCGGCGCGTACCCCGATGCATAAGAAACACCGGTTGTCCAGAGGGACAACCGGTGTTTTTTGTATGGGTTACTTATCCTGCGGCAGCCACGGATATACCTGCCGGAAGTCGATATCCTTGCCGTAGTGGAAGGAGGGATATACCGGCTGGTTGTAGCAGTTGTTCTGCCATGCCACGCCGCAGCGGTACTGGGGATCGTGCAGGAGCGTGGGCAGCTTGTGCGGGGTCACGTCCGTGGTAGTGTAGATGCGGATGGCGCTGCTGTCGGTTTTGCGCAGCAGCAGCTCCTCGCGGAAGTCGCCGAAGATATCCGCAATCAGGCAGGGATTGCCCTTGGTGCCGTTGTTGGTGATGGTGTCCTCCGGCTCCAGAATCACGCCCCGGCGCAGGTCGCAGATGCGGCCCGGCTTGTCGGACTTGAGGTAGTTGGGCATGTCGGTGACCTGCGTGGAAAGATCGCCCATCCAGTAGATTCGGGCGTTGGTGGAGGGCTCGGGCAGATCCAGATGGTTGCCCTTGCAGTCGAACATGCCATTGGACCATACCTGCAGTCCGCGCACGCCGTCCGCTACGTCGCCGATCATGCAGCGGCCCAGATCACCCTCGTAATACTCGCCGAAGCGCACCGCGCCGGTTTCGGCGTCGCGCAGGGCATAGCCGTAGGGCGCGTGACGGCCCTCCTCGAACACGTTGAAGATCTCCAGACCCGGAATATCCGGATCAATATCCGCCACGTGCATGGAGTCGCCGTGGCCCAGCTTGGCCATGCGTCCGTCAGGCAGGCGATCCATGGCGGAATACAGCACGGAGCCGTCATGATCGATGCAGCATGCGCCGTAGATGATCTCCATGCAGCCGTCGCCGTCCACGTCGGCGCAGGAAAGGCTGTGGTTGCCCTGCCGGGCGATGCAGCCGTACATGGGATCCGTACCGTCCTGCGTATCCTCCGGCGTGATGCGGAAGGGATTGCCCATGGGCAGGAAGCCGGAATCAATCTGCCACCGCAGCTGATGCCTGCCGTCCTTCAGATCATACGCGGCGATGCAGGTGCGGGTGTAGTAGCCCCGGCAGACGATCACCGAGGGATGCACGCCGTCCAGGTACGCTACGCCCGACAGGAAGCGATCCACACGGTTGCAGGGCTCAATGCGGTTCCAGGCGTAGTCGCCCCACAGAAGACCGTCGTCCACGCGGGGGAAGGGGAAGGGAATGGTTTCGATTTCCCTGCCGTCTCCGGCGAACATGGTCAGGTATTCCGGGCCGTCATAGATGAAGCCTTCAAACTTCCGCAGCTCGTTGCGGGGAGAGCGGGAGGGCGCGAACACGTCGATGAAATAATCCGCCAGCGCCTCCGCGTCCTGCCGGGACAGGGGATACGGATACTTTGGCTCCGTGCCGAAGCATTCCTCCAGCGTTTTCGGCCATTGACCGCGCACCACTTCCGGATGTCTGTGCCAGTCAGCGAACATATCCGCCACATGGCTGCGGTAGCTTTCGCCGGAGCAGACGTAATTGTCCGCATGGGTATAGCCCGCATCGATATCGCTCTGAGGCATGGTGATATACTGCCGGCTCAGAACGCTTCCGTCCGGATTGTAGCGGGTCATCACCGTGCCGGGAGCGGTCTTTACGGACATTTCGGCCTTGCCGTCGCCGTCAAAATCGTAGACCATGAACTGGGTGTAGTGCGCGCCTGCGCGGATATTGGGGCCCATGTCCAGTCGCCACAGCAGCATGCCGCAGAGCTTGTAGCAGTCGATGATGCACCGCCCGGTGTAGCCCTTGATGGACACGTCCTGACTGTTGGAGGGATCCCACTTGACGACGAATTCCAATTCACCATCGCCGTCCACGTCCGCCACGGACATGTCGTTGGCGTTATACACAAACTCCTGACCGGCGGGGGTCACGCCGCCTTCGGGGCGCTGCAGAGGCAGATCATAGTATCCCTTCTCCCACACCGTGACCGCCTTGCAGGCTTCGCCGCCCACCTTAGCCACGGCGTACAGGTCGGATGCAGTGCCATGGGGATCAAGCCAGTTGCAGCTGTCCGTCAACGTGGCGACGGCCTCGCCGTTGCGCAGCACGGTGAAATCAGCTGCCTTCAGTCCGTGCTTCGCTGCGCCGTACACCTCCTCACGCATCAGCCGCCAGGAGAGGAACACGCCGGAGGCGGTCTTCACAGCCACAAGGCCCCGGTTCAGCTTTTCCAGCTGGGGCTGGGGCGCATGGGTCACGGAGGTAACCGCTTCGTTGGATACGCACAGCACGCAGCCCTGCGCGTCCAGTGCCTCCACCCGCAGATAATAAGGCCTGTCGGTGACGCGGACAAATTCAGCCGTGCAGGCGGCTGTGGGCTGAAGCCGCCTGTAATGCCGGAAATCGGTTTCACGGTCGGACCAGCAAAGCCTGTAGGAAGCCGCGCCGGGATAGGTCTCCCAGCAAAGCGCGGTGGCGGCGCGGGTCTGATTCACAATGGTAAGCTTCATAGTCAGCCTCCGTATTCAGTCGATGGTAACCACGTCCGTACCGAAGGGCGGCAGTGTCATGCTGCCGCAGACGGTGTCGCCGCGGGTCAGCGAGCGCACCTCGCGGTTGAAGACCACCGTCTGGGGCTCGGACTGGTAGTTCAGCAGGAAGAAGTACAGCCTGCCGTCCTTTTCGCGCACGGTAAGCTCCACGCCCTCCGGAAGCTCCAGCGTATCCGCCCAGGGAGTCAGCACGCCGCAGTAGCGCAGCAGCTGCGTTACGTTCTGCAGGGAGAAGACGCTGCCCAGATGCAGCACGCGGCCCTTTCCGACCTGATTCTCCACCAGAGCGGGTTCGCCCCTGTAATAGCTGGAATCGAAGCGGGCCAGCACCTTTGCGTCGCCATGGGAGCGGAGGATATCGTTGAAGACGGGGGTCTCCAGCATTTCGCCGTCCCACAGGGCGTTGACGGGCGCTTCTGCAGGACTCTGGAAGGTGAAGTCCTCCACGGTGGTGCCGGTGATATCCGCCACAAGGCCCGGCATGGGCTGCATGGGGCAATGACCGTTCATGTCCTTCATGCCGGTGCGGCAGCCCAGGATCAGCGTGCCGCCCTGCTGAACGTAGGCGCGCAGGAGATCGGCCCGCTTCGCAGAGAGAATCAGCGCGTGGGGGTAGATCAGCACGGGGTAGCGCTTCAGCTCGCACAGCTGCGTATCATCGTGCAGGAAGAACATGTCGTAGGGCGTATGGGTGCGCTGGGACGCCTCAAATACGGCCTTTTCGCTGGGATCCTGCAGGCGGCGGTGCCATGCGTCCACCTCCGCATCCCACAGGTTGTCGTAATCCCTGAGCAGCGCCACCTTCGCTGCGCTGGCTGCGCCGCACACGGGCTGCAGCTTCTCCATCAGCGCGCTGACACGCTTCACCTCCTGAAGCCGGCGGTTGTCCCGGTTGTCGTAGTTCAGGATGCCGTGCCAGTAGATCTCCGTGCCGAAGGCGCAGGTGCGCCAGCGGAAATAGCAGATGAAATCCGCGCCGTGGGCCATGGACTGCATGCTCCACAGCGTCAGCTGACCGGGCCGGGGAGCGGGGCCCTCCATGCGGGTGACCCAGCCGTTGGAGCCGCTCTGCTGCTCCATGATGCCGAAGTGGGGGCAGATGCTGCGCACCTCGGTCAGGTTCCGGGACCACTTGCGGTCGTTGAGTTCCTTCGGATCAAATCTGCCGTCCAGCGGGAAGCCGAAGTTGGGGTAGGAATCGTAGGTGTAGGTATCGAGGCATTCGCGGGTCATGCGGTGGTTGTCGATATGCCCGAACATGCCGTTGGTGGTGATGAACATGCGCTTGTCGATATGCTTGCGCAGGATCTCCGCCTGCATGCGGGCGAAGGAAAGGGTGCTGTGGGCGATGAAACGGCGGTAGTCCAGCTCCTGATGGGGATTGTGATTGTCATGGATGGTGGGCCGGGGAACGTACACCTGCTGCCAGTCCGTATAATCCTGATTCCAGAACGCCGTGCCCCAGGCCTGATTCAGCTTTTCCAGCGTGCCGTACTTCTCCTGAAGGAACAGCCGGAAGGCCTCCGTGTCCGCATTGGAATAGAACACGTTGGTCTCGCAGTTGAACTCGTTGTCCAGCTGCCAGCCCACGATGGCGGGATGCTGCCCCAGATGGACGGCGATCTTTTCCACAATGCGGGCGGAAAGCTCCCGGTATTTGGGGGAGTTGTAATTGTAGTGGCGGCGGGAGCCGTGGCGCAGGAGCGTACCGTCCGGGCGGGCGTTGAGGCACTCCGGATACTTCTCCGTCAGCCATGCGGGCGGGGTAGCGGTGGGGGTGCCGAAGATCACCTGCATGCCTTCCTTTTCGCACAGGGCGAGGAATTCATCAAAGAAGTCATAGGTGAATTCGCCCTCCCGGGGTTCGAACTTGTTCCATGCGAACTCGGCGATGCGGATGACGGTAATGCCTGCGTCCTTCATCCGGCGAAGATCGTCCTGCCAGAGGGATTTGTCCCAGTGTTCGGGATAATAGCATACGCCCATGGTGAGGCGATTCCAAACCTTTGCGGCCATAAAGAACCTCCTGTGGTATGTATGAATCTGATCAGAATATGCGCTGCTTCCATTATAGTGGAAAAGCATGGAAGGGGCAAGCGGCATTTTGCTCCGCTTACTGTGCAGAAAAGACCGGAATCTTCATCAGCCGCGAAGATTCCGGTCTTTTGCTCAGGCCTGCTCCTGCAGCGCCCGGCGGACGTAATCCGTCGTGCACAGCTTGCGGACGATAGCCTCCGGCGCAAGCCTGTCGGGCCGGTGGCTGGTATAGGGCTCGGCCTCGGCCTGCGGGGCCTGTCCGCCCTGATCCGCCGCTACCCGGTAGTAGCCGCCCATATCCACGCTGCGCAGCCGCTCCTCGCTGGTCATCAGCGTCTCGTACAGCTTTTCACCGGGGCGCGCGCCGATAACGCGGATCACCGTTTCGCCGAAGAGCTGCTGCACGGCCTTCGCCAGATCGCCGATGGTGCAGGTATCCGCTTTCTGCACAAACAGGTCGCCGGGCTCTGCGTGCAGGAATGCGAACTTCGCCAGCTCCACCGCCTCATCCAGACTCATGAGGAAGCGGGTCATGTCGGGGTTGGTCAGGGTCAGGGGCTTGCCTGCGCGGATCTGATCAATGAACAGCGGGATCACGCTGCCCTGACTGCACATCACGTTGCCGTAGCGGGTGCAGCAGACGATGGTGCCGCGCTGTGCAGCTTCCTTTGCCCGGGCGCTGACCACGCGCTCCATCATGGCCTTCGAAATGCCCATGGCGCTGATGGGATAGGCCGCCTTGTCCGTGGACAGGCACACCACCCGCTTCACGCCGGCCTCCATGGCGGCGGTCAGCACGTTGTCCGTGCCTTCGGCGTTGACCTTCAGCGCTTCCATGGGATGCTCCTCGCAATAGGGTACCTGCTTGAGCGCCGCCGCATGGAAGACATAATCCACACCGTCCATGGCACGGCGCAGGGAAGGCAGATCACATACGTCGCCGGAATAAAAGCTCACCCTGCTGCACTTGTCCGGAAAGCGTCGGGCAAGCTCGTTCTGCAGCAGGCGCTGCTTGCGTTCGTCCCGGGAGAAAATCCGCACTGCACCGATATCATCCATGAGGAAATGCTCCAGCACGGACGAACCGAAGGAACCTGTACCGCCGGTAATCAGCAGCGTGGCGTTGGTGAATTCGTTCATGGATGCCTCCTGTAGGTGGTTTGATTCTGATTCTGCAGCGTTATCGTATCCGTTCAATCCCATTATATAGAAACTGCGTGCCGGAAACAAGCCGTAATGGAGAAAGATTCTTCCGGAAACTGTTTCTGGCTGCATCATTCTGTTTATAATTTAGTCAACAGAGTTCAGGGGAGGCGTTGGCATGAAGAAGGATTTGCTTTTCGTTCGCGGAGAAAACGAAGGCAGGGATGCGGCGTTTGCCGCGGCGGAGGAGTACGGAAAGGTCCGTATGGGCGAGGGGATGCTCTTCTGGAAGGAAGGGCTCAGGTGGCATGCGATTGAGGTGGATTGCGCCCAAAGGATCTACCGGCAGGTGGAGAATGTGTATGGGCGGCTGTGCTGCGGCGGACGCTCCTATGTGATCGAGCGGCTGATCGTCGTTCTGCGGGACGGCGGCAGCATCAGGATCCATATCGGCGACGACTGCAGAAAGGACGCTGAGGCGCTGATGGAGGCGCTGAAGGAAAAGCATCCGCAGATTCTATACGGCAAGGAAGCATAAAACGGCTTGAAGCCGCAGCGGGATTCTCTCCGGACATGGAGGGAATCCCTTTTGCTTGACACGTTTTTTTTACCGCGCTACAATAAAAGAAAGGATGACAGAAACTGGTTGAACCATACTGCCGGAAGGGGCGGATAGCATGAAAAAATGGTTGATTCTGCTGTGGGCTGCCTGCATGCTTTTCGGGGCGGCTGCAGCGGAGGAAACGACTGCCGAAGCTATGTACAGCCGGAGCATTGCCTGCATGGAGCAGGGCGACGGGCAGCGCGGCGCGGAGCTGATGACATCCGCCGCTCAGTCTGGTTATGCGCCTGCCCAGAGCTATCTGGGGTATATGTACTCGCAGGGTCTGTATGTGGAAAAGGACTGGGTGCAGGCGGCGGACTGGTTCCTGAAGGCTGCGGAGCAGGGCGACGCCTATGCCCGGCACATGATGGGCGACGTATGGCTGTACGGCTGCACCGGCGAGGCGGATTACGCCCGGGCCGCAGGCTGGTATGAGCTTGCGGCAGAGCAGGGTTATCTGTATTCGCAGCTGGCGCTGGGCAAGTGCCTGTATTACGGCTGGGGTGTGGAGAGGGATTATCACCGTGCGCGCAGCCTGTTTGACATGGCGGCGGAGCAGGGAAATGCGGAGGCAGGGAAGCTTCTGGGCGATATGTACCTGTACGGCCACGGCGGCGAGGCTGATTACGCCCGGGCGGCGGAATGGTACCGCTGGGCTGCGGAAAAAGACTGGGCGGAGGCCTGTCTGATGCTGGGCGAGTGCCTTTACAACGGCTGGGGAGTGACGGCGGATCATGCCCGGGCTGCCGAATGGTATCTGAAGGCGGCGGAAAAGGGGAATCTGACGGCGCAGCTGAAGCTGGGCGGCTGTTACAGCGGCGGCGACGGCGTAGCGTATGATTATTCACAGGCGGAATACTGGTATCAGCGGGCTGTGGAGCAGGGCAGCGCGGATGCCATGGTGGAGCTGGGCGCCATGTATTTCAATCACGGCAAAAGGGACAAGGCGTTTCCTCTTTTCCTTCAGGCGGCGGAACAGGGGCATACCGGGGCGATGAATCTGGTGGCGGACTGCTACATGCAGGGCTGGGGCGTGGAAAACGATATACAGCTGGCCTCGCTGTGGACTGCGCGCGGTTTGCGGGCCAGGGGCCAGGGCGACTGGAGCATGCCGGAAAAGGATGAAGGCGCGCAGCGGCTGACGCTCGCCGCAGAGCCGGAGGGCGCGCAGGCGCGGACGCTGCTGGCCCGCCGCTACGAGCACGGCGAAGGCGTGGATCAGGATCCTGTCCGGGCGGCGGAGCTGTATGCCTCAGCAGCGGATGAGGGCTATGCGGACGCGCAGTATCAGCTGGGCCGGTGCTTCGATCAGGGCGTGGGTGTGGAAAAGGATGCGGCGCAGGCTGTGCGGTGGTACCGTCTGGCGGCTGATCAGGGGCACGCGGACGCCCAGTGGCAGCTGGGGCTTTGCTTCTTCAGCGGGGACGGCGTCGGACAGGATTACGCTCAGGCAGTGCAATGGTTCGAGCTGGCGGCGGAGCAGGCCGATCCGGAGGGCCAGTATATGCTGGGCTACTGCTGGGTGCTGGGCTACGGCAGTCAGGGAAACGCAGAAAAAGGGCTTGAAATGATCCGCGCCTCGGCAGAGAGCGGCGTGGCGGATGCATGCGTGCTGCTGGGCTACTGCTATCATCAGGGAATTGGCGCGGACAGGGACGATGTGGAGGCGGAAAAGTGGTTCCGTGCCGCCGCAGCGCAGGACAACGCGGAGGCGCTGCTGAATCTGGGTATATTCCATGAAAACGGCTACGGCGTGGAAAAAGACGAACGCCGGGCTGTGGAATACTACCGCCGCGCAGCAGACCTGGGCGACAGCCGGGGCGCGTATCATCTGGGCCGTTGCTGTCTGCGGGGGATCGGTCTTGACAGGGATGAGAAGACGGGCCTCGGCTGGCTGCTTCAGGCGGCGGAGGAGTATCCGCCGGCGGCGTATCTGGCCGGAGGCTGCTATGAGCAGGGGCTGGGCACGCAGGCTGATCCCGCTTCGGCGCTGGCGTTGTTCCGCATCGCGGCGGAGGGCGGTCATGCCGGGGCACAGGCGAAGGTCGGCGTGTATTATTACGACGGACGTGTGGTGGAGCAGGATTATGCACAGGCCGCGCGCTGGATGCTGATGGCGGCCGAACAGGGCGACGCGCAGGCACAGTACAACATGGGCATGATGTACTATCACGGCCGGGGCGTGGCGCAGGATATGGATGAAGCGGAACGGTGGTTCTCCCTTGCGGCGCAGCAGGATGTGGAGCAGGCGCACAGCGCGCTGGAAATCCTGCGCAGGGAGAAGTGACCGCTGCCGTTGACTTGGTATGAAGACCGTGATAAACTGGGAAAAACAGGATTCATCTACACTGTGAAAAGGGGAATAGCATATGAAAAAGCTGATTGCTCTGGCGCTTTGTCTGGCGCTGTGTATGTCCTCCGGGGGCATGGCAGCGGAACTGAACAAGGTTGCCTTTGTGGATACCGCGGTGGAAAGCGCCGGACAGGAAGCGGAACCGGCGCAGAATCAGTATGCGGGTCAGGAGCAGACGGAGCTGCAGAGCGCGGAGTCTTCGCCTGCCGCCACACAGGAGCCGGAGAATCAGACAGGGGAAGCTTTACCCCGGGCCACGGGCATGACTGTGATGCTCTACCTGTGCGGCAGCTCGCTGGAAAATGCTGCGGAGGGTTATTACAGCGCCACCCGCGATATTCTGGAGATTGCTGAATCCGGCTTCAATGCGCAGGAGATCAACCTGCTGGTGATGACCGGCGGCTCCGTGGATTGGGGGCTGGACTTCGTTGCGGACGGCAAGACCAGCATCTACCAGATTGCCGGGGACAGCGCGCTGCTGATCTCCGATCCCGCCGACGACAACATGGGCGATCCTGATACCCTCAGCGGGTTTTTGAATTTTGCCCGGCAGCATTATCCGGCGGAGGAGTACGCGCTGATCCTGTGGGATCACGGCGGCGGCTCGCTCATGGGCATCTGCTCGGATGAAAACCACGACGGCGACTCGCTGGACATGCAGGAGCTGGCGAAGGCTCTGCAGGACGGCGGCTGCAGGGAGGACCCTCTGGCGTGGATTGGCTTTGACGCGTGCCTGATGTCTTCCGCAGAGGTGGCCTGGGTGATGTCGCCCTATGCCCGCTGCATGGTAGCCTCGGCGGAATCCGAGCCGGCCGACGGCTGGGATTACAGCTTCCTGCGGGGGCTGGAGTCCGACGGGAGTCCGTATGATACAGGCAGGCGGATTGCGGACGCCTACATGGCTTACTACAAGGCGGAAGGCTATCGCGGCAGGGATCTGACCATGGCATGTCTGGATCTTTCGAAAATCAGTGCCGTCAGGGAGGCTGCGGACAATTGCTTCGGCGAAATGCGGGTGGATGCGGATACCTTTGCCGCCATGTCCCGTGCCCGCCGCGCGGCTGTCAGCTACGGCAGGGACGCGGAAGACCCCGCGACCGACTTTGATCTGGCGGATCTGGGCGATCTGGCCGTCCGGATGGGCGGCGACGAAGATTCGGAGCTGCTGGCTGCGCTCCGGGCCTGCGTGGTGTATTCTGCCGCGCATCAGGAGGGCTGCAGCGGACTGTCCGTGTATTTCCCGTTCTACAATAAGCGGCTTTATCCGTACCTGATCGGCAGCTACGCGCAACTGGACTTCAGCGGCGGGTACACCGCCTTCATCAGCAGCTTCGGCAGGTATCTGACGGCGGATCATCAGACGGAGCAGCCCCAGTCGGATACCGCTTCCGGGGATCAGCCTTCCGGCGGTCTGTGGAGCGGACTGGACGGCGTGGTCAGCGATATCCAGAAGGATCGCCGCACCACCTTCAGCCTGCAGCTGACCCAGGCCCAGCAGGCGTATTTCGGCGAAGCGTCCATGGCTGCGCTGCAGCGCGTGGACGGGGATGCCTATCGTCTGGCCTCGGAGCAGGATGCACGCCTTGGCGCAAACGGCCTTGTGACGGGCAGCTATGTGCATGCCAGTCTGTTTGTGACGGGCGCAGACGGAGCGCCCATGCAGGATGCGCCGCTGGGCTGCACCGTGCGGGACGACGGCATCTACGTCGCTCAGGTGAAGGTGACCGACGCTGCCGGGAAGCAGCAGGACGCGCGGCTGATTCTGATCCGCGACGACAAAAACAATCTGGTAACGGTGGATTCCGTGCAGCTTTACGACGCGGCCATCGGCGGCTACACGCCCCGGCATACCGCGCCGCTGGACAGCTTTGTCCGCGTGGCGTGGACGGTGCAGGACCGCATCCCCACAAGGAATGAGAAGGGTGCGCTCCGGGACTTCAGGGAATGGGAAATCCTGCGCAGCACGGAGTACGGCTGGAATCTGAATGAAGAATGGCAGCTGGCCTTTGTGGAGAATTATCTGGATACGGCCTCTGTCTGGGTGTCCTTCCGCCTGACGGACGTGTTCAACAGCACCGCCATGACCGAGCCTGTGCGGCTGGATCAGCGTCCGGAGGAAAATGGCGGCATGACGCTGACCTATGACGACGATCTGGTGCTGGTGGAGGATGCTGATATCACCGGAAGCGGCGGCAAGCTCCGCCTGAGCGCGCGCCTGACCAATCGCACCGAAGCGGAATGCATGCTGATTGCGGAAAACGTGTGCGTCAACGGTCTTGGCACGGACGTCCGGGCTGAGGTGTACGGCAACGGCGCAAACGACGGACTCATGCCCGGCGAGAGCCAGATCATGATGCTGACACTGCCCGCGGAGGGCGGGATCGACTTTGTGACCTTTGATCTGGTGCTTGTGGATGCAGGCGGCGCGGAGCAGGGCCGCACGGCGGTGAGCCTGACGATCAGCAGGGGCGAATAACGCCGCGGCAGCCGCAAACCATGTGCGAAGGTTTGCGGCTGTCTGCATTTTGGGATAACGGGGGGATCAGGATGAAAAAGTGGATTGTGCTGCTGCTGGCGCTGTGCCTGCTTGCTGGCGGCTCGGCTGCGGCGGGGGAGGGGGCTCCCGTCACCACCACGGTGATGGTCTACATGTGCGGCAGCAATCTGGAAAGCCAGTACGGTCTGGCCACCGTCGATATTTTTGAAATGATGGATTCCGGCTACGACAGCCGTTATACCGACGTGGTGCTGATGTTGGGCGGCTCTTCAAGGTGGGAGCTGGACGCCTTTGACTCGGGACGGAGCAGCATCAGCCAGATCCGGGGCAGCGGCCTGAAGGAGATATGGACGGGAGAAGGAATGAACATGGGCAGCGGCGAAACGCTGCGCATGTTTCTGGATAAGGTGTATGAGCAGTATCGGTCCGACCGGTATGTGCTGATTTTCTGGAACCACGGCGGCGGCCCCATGGGCGGCGTGTGCTGGGACGAGAATCACGGCGGCGATTCGCTTTTGATGACGGAGCTGGCGGAGGGGATCCGCACCAGCCGCTTCGCCGGGCGCGGGCTGGATCTGATCGGCTTTGACGCATGCCTGATGAGCTCGGTGGAGACGGCGTGGATGCTTGCGCCCTATGCCGGATATATGGCGGCCTCGGAGGAAACCGAGCCCGGCAGCGGCTGGGACTATTCCTTCCTCCGGGGAATTGAGCATCGCTCCGTCGAGGAGATCGGGCGGAGCATTGCCGACGGCTATCTGGACAGCTTCCCGGCGGACACGGGCCACAGCCTCACCATGGCGGTGGTGGATCTGTCCAGCGTGGGCCGGGTGGTGGAGGGCATGGACGCGTTCTTCTCTCAGATGTGCGACAGGCTGGACGAAAAGGCCTTTCAGGATATGTCCTCCATCCGCCACTGGGCGAAAAGCTACGGCCGCGACTTCCGCGCAGAGCAGTCCGGCGACTACGATATGGTGGATCTGGGCAGCCTGCTTGAGGCCTGCGGGCAGTTTGATATTCCTTCCGCCGCTGCGCTGCGCTCCGCGCTGGAGGAGGCCGTATGCTACCAGCGGAGCAATCAGGCGGGGAGCAGCGGTCTGTCCGTGTACTTCCCGTATTACAACGAGGCGGCCTATGAAGAAAAGGGCGCAGATTTCCATCGGAAGCTGAATTTCTGCGAGGGTTACGAGCAGTATATCAGCCGGTTTCAGGCGTACATGCGGGGCGATATTGCGGTGGACTGGACAGGCCTGCAGCCTGTCGTCAGCCGCACGGCGGACGGCTTTCAGGTGACGCTGCCCCTTACGGCGCGGCAGGCGGAGGATCTGGTGTCTGCCCGGCTGGTGATACTGGAATCACGGGAAGCGCTGCAGGACAAAAACGCCTTCTTCAGTCAGGTATACGCTGCGCCTGCGCAGTCGTCGGAGGCAGGGATCCTGGCCGCCTATCACGACGAGCAGTTGGTGTTCGAGTACAGAACGATGGAGGGCTACGAGCGGGATTCCGGTACGCTGGAATTCATGGCGCTGGAGACGGGGGAGTATCAGGTGGAGGCCATGGCGGCCAACTTCCACGGCGTAGACAATCTGCTGACCGCCTCCCTTGCCGAGCCGGGCGTGAGCCGCAGCGTGCTGCTGAGGCTTGCCCCGCCGGATGAAAACGGAGAGCTGGCGCTCAAATACGTGCTGGCCTACGACGAGGTGACCGGCGCCTACACCTCCCGCAGTGCGGAGCTGCTGGAAAACTACAAGTATCTGCATTTCCTGCACTTCAGCCGCGTACCCACGTGGGAGAATGGGCTGATGACCGCCTTCGGTGCATGGGAGACCGGCTGGGAGGACGCGGCGGGCATGTACCGGCAGTCCATATCGGCAGATGAAAACGAAATGGGCCGCCGCGGCTCGTTCAATATGGTGCGCGGCACGGGCCGCACGCCCCGCTACGCCGCCTTTGAAATTACCGACAGCCGCAACAATGTATTCCTCACCGGCCTCACGCCGGTGCGCCCGCTGGAAGAGGTGACGCTTTACAGCAGGCATGCGGAGCTGGATCAGCCCGCGCTGTGGGTGGATACCTCCTTTGTGGCCTCGTCTCCGCTGGAGGTGCTGGCCATGATCAGCGTGACCAATCAGGCTGATGCCGTGCTGTCCCTGACGCTGGAGAACGTGCGGATCAACGGCGTCGTCGTCCCCGTGGAGGAGCTGGTGGCCGGCGTATCCACCGGCGCGCTGGGCAGGGGCGACCGGGCGGGACTGAGCATCAGCCTGCCGATCACCGTGCCGCTCCTCAAGGCGGATACCACAGCCCTCATCAAGGAGCTGCAGTTTGATCTCTCCGTGCAGGACGCCGCCACGGGCCGCTATCTTGGCGTGATCGAGAACGTGAGCTGCCGCCCGGGTATTGATTACGACGCGCTGTACACTACGTTCAGGTAACGGAAAAGCCGCGCTGCTTGACGCTGCTGCGGCTGGGTAGTATACTGAATAAACTGCGCAGAGGCGGTGGCAAAGCCATCTGCGGGACAATGCCGCGTGCGGCAGAAACAACTGAATTGTTTGGAGGAACGGAAGATGAAGGTATGTCAGGTTCTGGGTATTCTGGCGGCAATTGCGCTGATCGCATTCGGTTTGTCTTACCCTGTGCCCGAGAAGCACCTGTATGTAAGCAGCTACAGCTACACCGAGAAGGACTGGGACGACGAATTCGGTGAGGAATACGTGGGCGGCGACGCCTACAACTATCAGATGGAAGCGTCGCTGAAGGCTGGCTACATGGGCGGCGTGCTGGCGATGAAGTCGGTTTCCGCCGCAGGGGGCGTGCTGCTGTTCTTCGCGTCCCTGTATTCCATGGCAAGCTGCTCTGCGGTGAATAAGCAGACTGCCGTGATGAAGGAGCTGCTGAAAGCGGTAGAGAGGCAGAACAAGCTGTTCGACGTGGATGCAGGCAAGGCTGCGGAATCGGAAGCTCCGGATGCATGGAAAGCCTGATCAGTCCGATGAATGGAACAAGCCCGGAAGAGTGCAGATGCATTTCTTCCGGGCTTTTATATATGCAGATGAATAGGCAGAGCAGGCGCTGCGGGTCAGGCCTTGCATCGGTGCTCCCACTCCTCCCGGGTGATGGCGTACACCCGGGTTTTCGTGTTGACCGGGTCGTCATACTCCTCAATGAAGCGCATGCCGTTCCTCATGGCGGTGCGGAAGGACGGCTCGTTGGTGTGCTTCATGTAGGAGTACACGGCGGGAAAGCGCCACCTGTCAAACGCCAGGCGGATGCACAGCGCGGCGGCCTCGGAGGCGTAGCCGCGGCGACGGTAATCACGATGGATGTGGTAGCCTACCTCCGGCAGCTGCTGACCGTGGATGCTCTGCATGGTGATCCCGCAATCCCCGATGAACTCGCCCGTTTCCTTCAGGATCACCGCCCACAGCCCGAAGCCGTAGCGGGCGTAGTTGTCCTGATTCCACCGGATCCACCGGCGCACCTTGTCCTCGTCAAAGGGCGCGGGATAAAACCGCATGGTTTCGGGGTCGGAAAGGATCCCGTACCAGCTGCCGAAGTCGTCCTCCGTCAGCTCGCGCAGGATCAGACGAGGCGTCTCAAAAGGCATGAGGAAAGCCCTCCTTTCTGTGTATCGTCACAGACGCGGCCGGGGCGCGGTCAATCCACCGTCTCAACGTCTATCACTGTGGCGGATGGAATGCCGTACGCATTGGCAAGGCTTTCTTCGCCGCCGGATTCAGACCAGTCGCGCGGCGCGAGCACACGGACGGAATAGGAGGCTGTGTCCCGCACTGTGCCGTGCAGCGTCCGCGGCTCCTTAAAATGCTTTCCGGGGATACTGACTTTGCTGGATATGCTCAGGCGGACCATATCCGGATCGAAATACTGCTTGTAATCGGCCGCTGAAATATAGGCGTAAACTGTTTTCCCATCGGCGGTGCCGCATTCGCAGAAATAGGCGTGGAAAAGACCGCCGCTGCCCGCTATGCCCAGCACAGGCTGGATGGAAACGATTTCCTCAAACACAGGGACGCCGCTTTCAAGGCTCGGGACGAAGCGGATCTCTTCCGTCACCGCCGGAGCGGGCGGGGGCTGCGGCGGGAGCGCGGCTGTCACCAGTGCGCGTACGCACACAAGCAGCACGACCACGCCGGCAAGAATATACAAGGCGATCTGTTTCCGGTTCGGCATATGCGTTTCCTCCGTCTGATGAACTTCGGCCTGATACTATCATATTTTTCCAGATGAAAAAAGTCAATAGCCTGCGGGTATATTGGCATACAGCGTCAGATGACAGGCATGGACGACGCGTGCGCCGACGGCGATATGAAGCGGAAAAACTATCGATCAGCGCAGAATATAGATAAACTACCCCAAAAAAACACTTGACAATCAGCGGGGGGATAATAAAACTACCAAATTTCAGGGAGGTACATTTATACTGAGATGGATTCGACGAAATGTACGCTGCTCTTGTGTCAGAGAAAAAAGAGCCTTTCCTTTCGAGTTGTTTTGTCAAGGGTGTTTTCACTTTTTCTTTGTTATCGATTCATAATCTATATATTTTTCTCAAAGAGCATATTCCATATCATAACAAATTGTAAATACTCAGCAAGAAATATCTCTCTGTGACTCTGGATCTGTACTCAAGCGATATCATAAGCTATACGCTATCTGACAGTCCTAATCTTTCTATGGTGACCGATATGATTTTTCAAGCTTTGCCCGCGCTGCCCCGGGGGCAGCACCCATTCTCCACTCCGACCAGGGCTGGCAGTATCAGCACAAGCAATATCAGAAACTGCTCAAAGACAATGATATTTGCCAGAGCATGAGCCGGAAGGGAAACTGTCTTGACAACGCCGTTATGGAGA
>JAFURI010000067.1 GCA_017471885.1 Clostridia bacterium
CTGTTATCCCTCCTCTCGCTCATCTCGCCTTGACATCAGCCGGCTAAGACGGACGGATGGCGAACCGTATTGCTATTATATCGCCTTTCAAGGTTTGCGTCAATGGGGAATTTTCATTTTTCTCAACAATTTTGTGAGAAAACTGGTTATTCCCATGGCAAAATATCCTCTCAGGCCATGCTGTCGGTCAGCTTGCGGCCGCCCAGCACGTGAAAATGCAGGTGGGGGACGCTCTGACAGCCGTCCTCGCCGCAGTTGCTCACCACGCGGAAGCCGTTGGTCAGGCCCTCCAGCTCAGATACCTTTTTGCAGGCCTTGAGGCATGCGGCAAGGGTCTGATCATCCAGCTCGTCGCAGGCGGCGACGCTGCTGACGTGCTTTTTCGGCACCACCAGCACATGGGTGGGCGCCTGGGGAGCGATGTCGCGGAAGGCGAAGGTGTTTTCGTCCTCGTAGACCTTGGCCGAGGGGATATCACCGGCGATAATCTTGCAGAACAGGCAGTTTTCCATGGTTCAGCATCCTTTCATCTATATAACGCAGGGGAGGGGCGCTTCCCTGCGCCCTTGTCAACATATTTCGCCGCGCATGCCGTCGCCGTCCACGGCGGTCAGCTTCGCCTCTATCACTGTGCCGGAGCGGAGCGCGGGACAGTGAGGGAGGGTAACGCGGATGTATTCCGGCGTGTAGCCAATCCAGCCTGCATCGGTGGATTCCTCCAGCAGTACGGGTGCGGTCAGGCCCAGCCAGCTTTCCTGATAGGCGCGGGCGGTCTCCTCGCCAAGGGCGATCAGCTCCCGGGCACGCTGATCCTTCAGCGCGTTGGGCAGCTGGCCCGGCATCACCGCAGCCTTGGTGCCTTCGCGTTGGGAGTAGGGGAAGACGTGGATCTTGGCGTACCTCACGGTGCGGATCATCTGCCGGGTTTCCTCATACTCTGCCTCCGTCTCGCCGGGGAAGCCGGTGAGCACGTCCGTGGTGAAGGCGGCGCGGGGGAACTCGGCACGCAGGTTGTCTACCGCGGCGAGGTACATGCGGGTGTTGTAGCGCCGTGCCATGCGGGCAAGTACCGTGTCGCTGCCGGACTGCAGGGCGAGATGGAACTGGGGGCAGACCTTGTCCATACGCCGGAGCTCCCGGGCGAATTCAGGGGTGGCGATGGTAGGCTCCAGCGAGCCCAGGCGGATGCGCTTCACGCCGGGCGTTTCCTGCACGGCGCGGATGGCGTCCAGAAGGGTCGAGCCGTCCTTCAGGTCGCGGCCATAGCTGGACAGGTGAATGCCGGTCAGCACCAGCTCGGCAAAGCCGGCGTCGGCGAGCCGGGCGGCCTCGCGGCGGATCTCCTCCAGCGCGCGGGAACGGATAGGCCCGCGTACGCTGGGGATGATGCAGTAGGTGCAGTGATTGTTGCAGCCCTCCTGAATCTTCAGGATGGCGCGGGTATGATCCTCCTGATCGGTGATGGTCAGGTTCTCGAAGGGAGAGGCTTCGGTCAGCGCATCCACGGCGCAAAGCTGCACGTTGTCGCGCACGGCCTGCTCCAGCAGGGCGACCACCTCGGCGCGGCGCTGGGTCCCCAGAATCAGCCTTGCGCCGGTGTCCAGCAGCTTCTCGCCCCTGCTCTGGGCCAGACAGCCGCAGAGGATCACCTCGCTCAGGGGATGCTCCCGACGCAGGCGGCGGGCCAGCTGCAGGGATTTCTTGTCACCTGTGCCGGTCACGGTGCAAGTGTTGACCACATACACGTCCGCTTCGCCGTGGAAGGGGACGATGGCGTACCCTGCGGTGCGGAACAGCTCCAGCATGGCCTGTGTGTCATACTGGTTGACCTTGCAGCCCAGGGTATGGAAAGCAACGGTGTTCACGTTTCTGATCACTCCATGTCGCCGTAGAGGCACATCAGCGCGCTGATGGCGCACAGTCCGGCGGTTTCGGTGCGCAGGATGCGGGGGCCCAGCGTCACGCTGCGGCAGCCTGCCTCCTGCATGGCGGCCACCTCATCGGCGGACATGCCGCCCTCGGGGCCGATGACAATAGCCAGATCGGTGATTTCGGGATGCTCCTGATGGAAGGCGGGCAGGCTGTACACCTGCGCATCCTCCCACGGTACGATGGCGGCCTGATGCTCCGGCAGACGCTGGAGCAGCTGCTTCATGCTGATGGGGGCTTCCACCGCCATCTGCACGCATCGGCCGGACTGCTTGCAGGCCTCGCGGGCGATCTTCTGCCAGCGCTCCTGCTTCTTCAGGCCGTCCTTCTGATTCAGCTGCACCACGCAGCGGCTCATGGCCACGGGGACGACGGCGGCCGCGCCCAATTCGACGGCCTTCTGGGTAATCAGCTCCATCTTGTCAGCCTTGGGCAGCCCCTGATACAGGGTGATGCGCAGGCGAGCCTCGGTGGAGGGAAGCTCCTCCAGCACGCGGAAGATCACGTCCTCCGCAGAAATCTCGTCAATTTCCGCTGCATAGCGCCTGCCGTCGGAGAAAATTTCCGCGCCCTCGCCTTCCTTCATGCGCAGCACGCGGATGGCGTGGCGGGCGTCCTCTTCGCACAGGCGGACGGAGCCGTCCTGTACGCCCTGCTCGTCAGCGTAAAAGCGATGCATCAGTCATGCCTCCTGGAGAGAATCGCCACCCATTCGCCCTTGCGGCAGATCCGCTGGATGTCGTACTGCGCGGCGTTCAGAGCGTCCACCACGTCCTGCTCCCGCTCCTTGATAATACCGGAGCAGATGAACAGGCCGCCGGGGACGATGTGGTCGTTCAGGGGAGAGGCGAACATGCAGATCACGTCCGCGATGATGTTGGCCACGCACACGTCGCAGGTGACGTCCAGCTTGTCCAGCAGATTGCCCTCCAGAGCGGTAATCTTCCCCTGCAGGCCGTTGTGCTCGATGTTCTCCTGCGCCACCTTCACGGCGATGGGGTCGATATCGATGGCGACCACGTCCTTTGCGCCCAGCAGCGCCGCGCCGATGGCCAGAATGCCGCTGCCGGTGCCCACGTCGATGACCCGCTCGCCGCCCTGCAGCACGTCCTCCAGCAGCTCCATGCACATGCCGGTGGTCTCGTGGGTGCCGGAGCCGAAGGCCATGCCGGGGTCGATTTCGATCACCTTGTCGCCCTCCTGCGCGTCGTACAGCTCCCAGGTGGGCTTCACCACCAGATGCTTTCCGGCGCGGAAGGGCTTATAGAACTTCTTCCACACCTCGCTCCAGTTTTCGTCATGGACGCTTTCGGAGCCGATTGCGAGGCTGCCGGGATCCATGCCCAGATCGGCGGTCTTCAGTTCAGCCATGCGGGCGTGAAGGGACTGCAGCTTGTCCTGGAAGGATGCGTCCGGCTCAAACCAGGCGTGCACCACCACGTCCTCGGGCAGGGAGTCGATCAGCTTGGGATCGATGATCTCCCAGATGCCGTTGGGCTTGGTGGGGTCGGGGATATCGGCGCGGTCCTCTACCATGGTGCCGGTAGCGCCCTCCTGCATCAGAATCTCGGATACCAGATCCGCGCAGCCGGTGGTGGTGTGTATCGTCAGTTCAACCCATTCCATTGGTCATTCTCCTTTTCATTCAGGCAGGTATATCAGTCATCAGTCTTCGTGGAAGGTGTCGATGCCGCGCAGCAGCTCCAGTTCACGTACGTCGCGCACGGTGGTGTACATCCGGCGGGTCAGCACGGTGCCGGAGCGGTAGTACAGGCAGATGAAGGGGCAGTCCTCGGCAAACTTTGTCTGGATCCTGTGCAGCGTGTGGGTGTAGCTGCCCTGATCCATGCAGGTGCGCAGTTCCTTGCACAGGTCGGTCATGGCGGTGGAGCGGTAGCGCACATAGTTGCCGGTGTTGCCGCTCATGAGCATGAAGCCGTAGTCCGGACACACGTCCATGGCGTAGGCAGCCAGCGCAAGGTCGAAGGCGCCGGCGGTGAGCTTCTCATCCATGGCGGCAAAGGTGATGGTGGAGACCGTGCAGTCGATGCCTACCACCGCGAGGCTTGCCGCGATGCTGTTGGCTACCTCCAGACGGACGTTGTTATCCGGCTCCTCGTAGACGTGCAGGGTCAGGGACAGGGTCTCCAATTCGCCCTTGCTGTTCACGCGGTCAAGGAAGCCGTCCTCGTTGCTGTCGTACCAGCCGTCCTCCTCCAGCAGCTTCTTTGCCGCCTCGATATCGGTGGCGAAGTAGGAGGAAAGGGTGTCGTTGTACATCCATGTGCCGGGGATCACCGGCGTATCGGTGCGGTCCACCATGCCCATGTAGATGGAGTTGGCCAGCTTGTCCACGTCTATGGCATAGCGGATGGCCTTGCGCACGTTGAGGGAGCCCAGCGGCTCGGCGGAGTGGTTCATCAGAAGTACTTCCAGCTGATTGGTGCGGTAGTCCATGGCCAGAGAGGCGGAGCCGCTCTTGTGCTGGGCGGCGGCGATGGAACGGGTGAATATGGTATCCACCCGGGCGTACTCGTAGCTTTCCACCACGTCGCCGGGGGTGGCATGGCACACCACGGTGATTTCCTTCACCTTGGGCCGGGTCTGCCACCAGTTCTCGTTGGCCTGCAGCCAGATGTAGCTGGCAGGCTGGAAATTGGTCACCACATACGCGCCGGTGCCGGGAGGATTGTCGCTCTGCACGTGCTCGGCGGGGAGGATGGGGAAGGTCATGGCATAGAGGATGCCCCAGTACTTGCGCTTGGTCTTGATGACCACGGTCTGCTCGTCCTTGGCGGATACGCTGGAAACAAAGTACTTCAGGTTGACGTAGTAGCCGTGGTCGGTAGCGGCCTCGTCGTTGGCGCGGTCCAGAATATACTGGAGGGTGGCCACCACGTCCTGAGCGGTCAGGGGAGAGCCGTCGGAGAAGGTAACGCCCTTGCGCAGACGGAAGGTCCAGGTGTTGCCGCTGGAGTTGCTTTCCCAGCTTTCAGCCAGATTGGGCTGGGGAAGGTAGTTGTCGTCGATGGTGACCAGACCGTCGTAGAGCAGGTCATAGATGCTGACAATGTCCCTCTCCTTGGGCTCCAGCGGGCGGATGGCCGTGGTCTTGGTGGACTGGATGCCCACGATCAGGGAATCGCCCACGTTGCTGGCTTCAGCGGAAGGAAGGCAGCTGAGCAAAAACAGACTGAGCAACAGCATCGCCGTCAGTCTCTTCATTAAAGACGTGGAAGTAAAGCGCGTCATAAATGCCATAATCTCGGGTCACTCTCCCTGCGTAGGTTTTGGAGTCGTCCATGGGGATTTTGTCCAGCGGGATGGTCAGGCCGTCGGCAGAATAACTGCGGTTGCTCAGCCATGCGGTCACGTTGCTCTGGCCTGCATGATAGGCGCAGGCAACCAGAATTGGATCACCGCGGAACATCTTTGACAGATAATTCAGATACCAGCAGCCGAAGCGGATATTGGTTTCTGCATCGAACATCCGGTCAAAATGAAAATCAGAAATATTGAGTTTTCCAGCAATCCATTCAGCAGTTTCTTCTCTGATCTGCATTAATCCTCTAGCATGAGCACCTTCGGATTCCACATATGTGCGGAAAGAACTCTCATTCATTACAATAGAACAGACGAAGGCGGGTTGCAAATTGTATTCCGCTGCATATTGTTTGATGTACTTAATCACTTCCGAAGAAATGGGATGATTGTCCACAACCTTCTGATATTCTGCCCTGCGGGCGTCCTGCTGCTGCACCAGATAGGCCGCCATCATGTTTTGTGCGGCGAGGAGGGCAAGGATGCCGATCAGCAGCCCGATGACGGAAGCCGTGATCCACCAGGGCGTGCGGTATGCGGTTTTACGCTTTGCCGGGGCAGCGGCAGGCCGGGGAGGCCTTGCCATGGCGGGGGGAGGCGCATCCTCCCGCATGAAGGCGGAAGCGGGTGCAGTCTGCTGCAGGGCGCGGGGCCGGGGCGGCGACTGGACCACGGGCTGGGGCCGGGGAGCCGGAGCGGCCTCCTGCGTGCGGGCGGACCGGGGCGTGCGCTGATATGCGGAAGCAGGCGGCATGTACTGCTGTGCCTGCGGAGCGGGCGGGTTGGGGGCGGCAGGGGCAGCGTCGGGCTGCTGATAGCGCTCAGAGCGTCTCCTGCGCTGAATGGGCTGATTGGGGTTCTCCATGGAATCCTCCTTCGGAATGATCCAGCCTGATTTCCTGGGCAAACAGCGGGGGGATCATGGCTTTAGTGTAGCCGATAGAGCCGCTGGTGTCAATGACCACCTGCGCTCTGGCAGCTTTTTCATCGGCAGGGAGCTGGGAACGGAGGCGTGCTTCGGCCTCCTCCGGCGTGAAGCCGTCCCGTGCCATCAGCCGTTCCAGCTGGGTCTTGCGGGGAATATACACGCACCAGACACGGTCGCACAGAGCGTCAAGTCCGGCTTCGTACAGCAGGGGCATGTCCAGTACGCAAAGCTTCGCGCCGCCGGTGCGGGCTGCATCGATGCGCTGATGGATCAGCATGCGCAGCATCGGCTGCATGATCCCGTCCAGCAGGGCGCGCTTCTTATCGTCGCCGAAGATGGCTGCTCCCAGCGCGCGGCGGTTCAGTGTTCCGTCCGGATGAAACACGCCGTCGCCGAATGCTTCACGGATGGCGGGCAGCGCAGGGCCGCCGGGCGCAGTCAGTTCCCGGGAAAGGAGATCGCCGTCCACGATGACGGCTCCCAACTCCCGCAGTGTTTCGCTGACGTTGCTTTTGCCGCAGGCAATACCGCCGGTCAGACCAATGATGCGCACAGAATCACTTCCTTATTTAATACGGTTTCTTGGGGGGCTTCGCCCCATTTCGACACTGTCGCGATCCCTGCCGCACACCCGCGTCGCGGCGCGCCCTCCGCGCGCCGGGACCCCTGCAAGGGAGCGGTCTGTCACCGGCACAGCCCGGCGGCTCTGCCGCCGGAAACGGGAGTCCAGAGGGGCAAGCGCCCCTCTGGCGGGTTATCAGGGCAGAGCCCTGATCGGGAGAGTCCAGAGAGGGCAGCGCCCTCGCTGGCGGGTTGTCAGGGCAGAGCCCTGACGCGCCCTCACTGGCAGCTCACAAAAACCCGGCAAGGCTTACGCCCGCCGGGGAGGGATCAGTCCTTGTCCCAGAGCTTCCACAGGCCGAGGGCGGCCAGGAGGGAGCTGAAGGGCATGCAGCCGCAGCCGCAGCCGGGGCGGCCATGACGGCGGTTTTTCTTGCCGAAGATCACGGTCAGCAGGAAAATGGTGAGAATCACCTTGCCCAGACTGACGCCGGTGTCCTCGTCTTCATCAATGATGCGGCGGGGCGCGTCAGGCTCGCTGCGGTGCTGATCCAGACGGCGCTGGAGCCAATCCTCCGCATTCAGCGGCGCGGCGGTGGCTTCGGGAGCGCCCAGCAGACCCTTCAGGTCAATGGTCTTGTCCCAGACCTTACCGCACTCGGTCAGCAACGCGGGAATGAACGCCTGCAGCGCGCCGTCGTAGTCTTGATTCATAAACGGGCTCTGCAGATGGGTGTACAGCAGCTTCTGCTGGGTGCTCTGGGGGATACGGGAGGTGAAAGCGTCGCCGCCGTACAGGCCGAAGGTATCCTCACCCACAGCCAGCAGGAGCAGCACGTCCTCGTCCTCCAGCTCCCAGCGGCTGCGCAGACCTTCCGCGTAGGCGGCGCAGGTTACGCCGTCCAGAAAGTCCACGGTCACCACGTGCAGGGTGATATCGGTCTTGTCCTCCAGCGTGCGGACAGCCTCGCCAACCTCGCCTGCGGTGGATGCGGACAGCACCGCGGCAGCGTCGGTCACGCTGCCTTGCCGGGCGGGATAGCGGGGATCAGCCAGCGCGGAGGAGGCAAGCAGCGCAAGCACAAGACAGACTGCGGCAAGCAGCCGGAAAAATTTCATCATCAGCCGCCTCCTCAGTATACGTCGATGGGCTCAACGCCCAGAAGGATCGCCAGCCTGCCCGTGAGAGAGGAGGCAAGACGGCGGTTGAAATCCTGCGCGCTGACGGCGAAGGCCATGGCGTCCCGTCCCTGGGTGAGGGTGCTGGTCAGGGTGGCGATATACACCTGATCCCGGGCGGAATTACGGACGCTTTCCAGCATGGGCAGCTCGGCTGCCAGCTGTGCAGCCAGCGCGGTAAGGGATGCATCTGCCTGGGTCTTCTCCTCGGCGGAGGCGGTGCGGGACTGCAGCACCTGCCTCAGCTCCTGAAGGGAGGTAAGGCGGGGATCATCCGCCGGAAGATGGCGTGCGGCAACCACAGCCAGATTGGCCGCGTCCATGGCGCGCTCGTCGGCGGCGACGGAGCCTTCGCCGGTCAGAAAGGCTGAAAGGGTTTCCTCGCGCTCCTGCGCCCAGCCCCGGCGCGCGCCGATGCATACGGCTCCCGCAGCAAGCGCGACGGCCATGAGCAGGCACAGGATGGTGGTCAGGGTGTTTTTCATTCAGGGCTTCTCCTTTGACGGGGCAGCTTACAGATTGACCTGCAGCAGCTTCTCCTTCAGCTCGCCCTCCATGCGGTAGAGGGTCTTCTCGGCCTCGATGCGCTTCATGTGGCCGTCGCGCTGGATGTTCATCACTTCGTTGATGGTGTCGATGAGGCTCTGGTTGGTCTGTACCAGCGTCTCGATATCGATGATGCCGCGCTCGGCTTCGCGGGCGGTCTCGATGGTGCCCATCTTGAGGGTTTCGGCGTTCTTCTTCAGCAGCTCGTTGGTCATGTTGGTGACGGCGGTCTGCGCCCGGAGCGCCTGCTGGGAGTTGTGCAGGCCAAGGGCCAGCACCATCTGGCTCTTCCACAGGGGCAGGGTATTGGACAGGGTGGACTGGATACGCTCCACCAGCAGGCTGTCGTTGTTCTGCAGCAGGCGGATCTGGGGCGCCCTCTGCATGGATACCTGCCGGGTCAGCTTCAGGTCGTGGAGCTTCTTTTCAAAGCGATCGCACTGAGCGGCCAGATCGTTGGCCTTCTGGGCGTCCATGGCGTCGCCGGAGAGCTCGGCCTTTTTGCGCAGCTCAGCCAGTTCGCCTGCACGGACACGCTCCAGCTTCTCGTCGCCGGCGATGATGTACAGCGTCAGCTGACGGAAGTACTCGCTGTTCTGGTCATACAGACGGTCGAACATGGCCACGTCCTTGAGCAGCTGCGCCTGATGGTTTTCCAGCGCGTCGGCGATGTTCTCCACATTGCCGCTGACCTTGGTATAGCGGGCCTTCATCTTGCTGATGCGGCTTTCTGCGCTGGAGAAGAGCTTCATCAGACCCTTGGGCTCCTCTGCGTCGGCCTCGAAGCCTTTCAGTTCGCCCACCAGATCCACCAGCATGTCGCCCACAGCGCCCGTATCCTGGGTCTTGACGGCCTCCAGGGCGGAATCGGAGAAATCGGCGATCTTCTTCTGCGCGTCCGCGCCGAAAAGCAGCACATGGTCGGGATTGGTCACGTCCAGCTTGCCCAGGAAGTCCTCGATGGCGCGGCGCTCGGCGTCGGTGAGCATGGAATCATCCAGACGGGGAGCCTTCTGCACGTCGGGCTGGGGAGCGGGCTGCTCCTGAATGGACCTGGCCTCGTCCGCGGCGGGGGCCACGGGATCCGGCACTTCGGGGGTCAGGGACAGCATGGGGGTCAGATTCTGTTCGCTCATGGAAAAGCCTCCTTATATCAATCGGTCAATCAGTTCTTGCGCTCCTGGCTGTAGAAGGACACGAAGTCGTCGTCAGCAGAGGAGGATTTGGGCACATTCAGCACGGGGGAACCGGCGCTGTTCAGCTGCTGGGCGGCTGCGGTGGCTGATTTGCCCTTCAGGTCGGATTCGGTATAGCCGTCGCGCTTGAGCATCTGCTCCAGCACGTCGATATCGGTGGAAACGTCCAGCATGGTGTCGCGGTACAGGTTATCCAGCTGCTTCTGGCAGGCGGTAAGCACCATGTTCATGCCGCGGATGGTTTCGGCTCGGGCGGAGGTCATATCCTCCACGGATACGCCGCGCTCGTCCATGGTGCGATAGGAAGCGAGCATTTTCAGGGTGGTAGGCAGATAGTAGTTCATGAACTTGCGGATTTGGGGCGCTTTGCCGGGCTTCTCCGCCACGGTGGTGAAGATCTGCACGCACAGCCGCTCCAATTCGTCCATCTGGCCGGAGAGCGCCTCGTCGGTAATGGCGTCGTTCTCGGCGCGGATGGTGTGGAGCATCTCCTGTCCCTTGAGGATTACCTGATCGGCGTTGTCGTCGCCGGACAGTGGAATTTCCTCCACGGGCTTTGCCTCCCGGGCGCGGTCCTGCTGATTGTGGGTGGTCAGGTCCAGCCCTTCGCCCATGATGCTGATCACCTTGCCCGCCACCAGCGAGAGCAGCGCGCACAGGATGAAATCACCGATGCGGTACAGCGGGAAGATCAGCGAATACGCAAGCGCGGTTACGCCGAAGGCGATAATGCCTGCCTTGCGGCCCTTGCGTTTGCGCTGCCGTGCGGTGAGGTTCTTGACCTTGTCGGCCTTTTTCATATCCATGACTCCTTTAAGGCGTGTAATCATTACTGTTCACGAACCATTATAGCACATGGAAAGCTTCAATAAAAGTAAGAATTTGATGAAAGAATGAATTGCCCGCACAGCAAATCTTAAGGTTCTGCCGATCGGATACGCCGCATACGTTTGTGGCAGACGGAAGGAGGAGCAAAGGATGGAGATTCGGCAGCTGAAGGAAAAAATCAATATGGAGCGTCTGGCGGGCCGGGGCCGGGGACAGACCACGGTGGAAGGGGAGATTACCCTGCCGGGGGGCCTCCGGGAGGAGGCGCGGGTGCTTGAGGCTGGCGGCATGGCTGTAATTGATGCGGCGGAGGCGCTGCAGGACAGGGTGACGGTATCGGGACGGGTGATCTTCCATGCTCTGTACACACAGGGGGATCCGGGAAAGGTCAGCGCCATGGAGGCCACGGCGGATTTCACCCATCTGCTGGAGGCGCCCGGCGCGCAGCCCCGGGACGTGTGCCGCGTATCTGCGCAGGTGGAGCATACGGAAGCCTCCGCATCCGGCGGACGACTGAACCTGCGGGCGGTGGTGGGTGTATCCGGACGGACGATAACCCGTCAGCCTGTGGAGGCGCTCAGCGGGCTTCAGGGCGGCGAGGGACTGCAGACCTCGGCGAAGGGGATCAGCCTCAGGCGAACGGTGGCCGAGGGCTCGTCGGAGACGCTGCTGCGGGAGGAATTTCTGCTGCCGGCCGGACTGAACGTGCGCGAGACGCTCTACGGCACGGCCACGGCGCAGCTGAGCGAAACGTCCGGCGGCTTCGGACGGGCAAGCATGTCGGGACAGGTGAATCTGGAGGCGGTGCACGCCTCCTCCATGCCCGGAAAGCCCGTGGTGATCACCCGGCATACGCTGCCTTTTGAGCATACGGTGGAGCTGACCGGAGAAGACGGCGAGCAGCTGGCGGGGCGGATCACCGTACGGGACGTGGCGGTAGCCAGTCAGGACGGCGAGGACGGGGAGCGGGTGCTCCGGGCTGAGGTGCTGCTGGGTCTGGAGGCCTGGGCGGACAGGCAGGAGAACGTTACCGTGCTTGACGACGCCTACACCGTTTCCGGGGATGATCTGCGCCTGACGGGGCAGACGGTAAGCTGCCGCACGGACGACAGGCAGATCAGGACGGCGGAAAGCGGCAAGTGCATGCTGATGCTGCCGGAGGGCGCGCCGCCGGTGCGGAGCGTACTGGCAGGTTTCGCCGTGCCGGTAATGACCGGACGGGAGCAGATCGGCGGCAGGCTGAATGCGGAGGGCATGCTGGAGATTACGCTCCTGTACATGACCGACAACGATCCGGCTCCGGTGGTGGTCCGTCAGGAGGAGCCCTTCCGGGTGACCTTTGCGGCGGAAACGTCAGAGGATGATTTCATCACCCTGTCGGCAAGCAATGTGGACGTGAGCGCCATCACCTCCGACCGGGTGGAAATGAAGTATATCCTGCGCATGGAGGCGTCCGGCGTGAAGGCGGAGGAGGCCCGTCTGGTAACCGAGGCGACGCCTGTGGCGGCGGGGGATATGGAGAGCGGCATTGTGCTGTACTTTGTGCAGCCGGGAGAGACGCTGTGGGACATTGCCCGCAGCTACCGGGTGCCCCTGCAGGAGGTAAAGGCGCTGAACCCGGAAATCACGGGAGAGCCCCGGGATGGACAGGGCGTGGTGATCTGGCGCAGGGAAGGGAGCACGCTTGCATAAAAAGGCCGGCATATCCTCTGTGCGGGATATGCCGGCCTGTATTTATTTTCTGAAAACGCCCTGCCAGACGGGACACATATTGCCGTGGTACATGGCCTCGCCCTCGAATACCGGGACGAAGCCGCACTTTTCCATCACCCTGCGGGAGGCGACGTTGTCCCTGTGGCACACGCCGTGAACCTCCTTCAGTCGAAGCTTATCCATAATATAAGGCAGGAATGCCTGCACAGCTTCGCTGGCATAGCCCCGGCCGGTGTGCTCCTTCGCGATATGATAGCCGATCTCCCAGCCCTCCGGCACGGAGGGCAGCTGCACATAGCCGATATAGCTGCCGTCGCGCAGCAGTATGGGATGGACGAAAGGCCCTTCCGTGCCGCCGTAGCATTCAGCCAGCTCCGTGATGACAGCCCGCGCAATATCGGCGGTGGGGAAGACCTCGTCCGGCAGGAAACGGCGCACGTCCTCATCCAGCGAGGCCTGATGCACCGCATACGCCATGGAGGGATCGAAGCCGGTGATGATCAGCCGGGGCGTTTCGATCCACGCAGGCTCCGTCACGCTCTCATGGCAGGTAGAGCAAAGCCATGTGCGCTCCCAGCGCTGACGCAGGGTTTCGCAGGCCGAGCAGGCCTTTGCGTCCTCTGCGAACACGCCGAAAACCGCCGAGCCGCTGCCGGTCATCAGGGCGACGGCCGCGCCCTGCGCCCGGAGCGCACGGATCGCTTCGTCGATCTCGGGGCGCATCTGTCCGCTGACGGGCTGCAGCACGTTGCCCAGACTCTTTGCCAGCAGGGGAAGATCACCCGTCTCCAGCGCGCGGGCGGCTTCGTCCGTGGCGGGACGGAGCACCGTTTCCTGCTGATGATAAGCCTTGAATACCGCGCCGGTGGACAGGCCCTCGCAGGGCTGGATCACCACCAGAGGCCATGTACGGCTGCAGGGCAAGGGCTCCATGCGTTCGCCGACACCCGTGGTGCGGGTGAGGCCGCCGCGCAGGCAGAAGGGTACGTCTGCGCCCAGCGTCAGGCCGATGCGCTCCAGCTCCTCCTGCGAAAGCCCCAGCTCCCACAGCCGGTTCAGACCGCAGAGCACCGCCGCCGCATCAGCGCTGCCGCCGCCCATGCCTGCACCTACGGGAATGTGCTTTTCCACATGGATGGCCGCGCCACGGGTACAGCCGGTATGCTTTGCCAGCGCGCGGGCAGCCCGCAGCGCCAGATGCTCCTCCGAGGGCGGCAGCAGGGGCGAGCCGGAGGTGGTCAGGGAGATTTCCTCCGCCGACTCAAGGGTGACGATATCGTGCAGGGTCACGGGCTGCATCAGCATATCCATCAGGTGATAGCCGTCCTCCCGCTGACCGGTAATATCCAGCGACCAGTTGATTTTCGCCCTTGCCTGAAGGCGCATGGCGCTCACTCTCCTTTAATCAGACACGCTTCCGCTATTATCATACGCCATCGGAGGAAAATCCGCAAGCCCATGTAGCGCGCTGCAGGGAAGTATGCTATAATGGTTCTGCAAAGGAGTTGAACCCGATTGAAGGAGCAGATTATTCCCGTGCTGGTCACCCTCAGCGGTACGTCCGACGCCTCCGGGCAGGATGATACCATCCGCGTGATGACCACCGGTCAGCTGCGCAAGACCCCCGCAGGCTTTATGCTGCGCTATCAGGAAACGCAGACGGACGAGGGCGACGGCAGCGTCATGACGCAGGATATCATTCTCAACATGCAGCCGGGCAGGGTCAGCATGACCCGCCTGGGCGACTACGGCACCACCATGGTCTTTGTGAAGGACACGCGCTTTGAAGGCAAGTACCGCACTCCCTTCGGCGAACTGGACATGGCGCTGTTTGCCACGCAGGTGCAGACCGAGCTGTCTCCGGAGAAGGGCATGGTGCACCTGAAGTATCAGCTGGATCTGCAGGGCAGTTTCGCCGCCATGAACACGCTGCATCTGGAGTATGCGGCGGGTGGGAGCAAGCCGTGCTGAGGACGCTCCGCCTGCAGGTAAACAGGCTTTCGGCGGAGGCGGGGATCGCCCGGCGGATCGCCCTGCGCCGCTCGGACAGGACGGATGCGCTGCTGGCTACCAATCTGCCGCTGCTGGCAGAGGAGGACGAGACCTCCGCTTTCATCGCTCTGTGCATGAGAGAGGGCTGGCGGGTGATTCCGCTGGACAACGGCTGGCTGGCGCTGGATCATCCTGTGCCTGTGCCGCATGCCGCCGCGCCGGAGATTCCGCCGGGCGAGACGGGCTGCTGCCTGTCGCTGCTGATGCGGCATCCCGGAGGCGAAGCTCCGGCGGAATGGATCCGCGCGCTGGTCAAGGCTGACGAGGCCGGACGGGCGGAGGTGGAAAAGCTCTGCCGCCGCTGGCACGGGGAAATGGCCGCCATGCTGCGCCGTCATGAGGCGCTTCCGGGCGGGCTGCTGCCGTATCTGTGTGCGGCGGTCGGCCATCACACCACAGAGGAGGAAGGAATATGATCATCAGCTGTATCGGCCATGCCAAGTTCCTGCTGGAGCTGGAAAACGGCATGCGCATTGTTACCGATCCTTATGACGATACCTGCGGCTATCCCGTCGCGCCCATGCAGGCGGATACGGTACTGGTGTCCCACGGACATCATGATCACAACGCGGTGGAGACCATCACCGGCTATACGCAGGTGATCGACGCGCCCGGCGTGCATACCCTCGCCCCTGACGTGAAGGTTACCGCCGTGCAGGCGGATCATGATGACGCGCAGGGTTCCAGGCGGGGCAAGACGCTGATGTTCCTCATCGAGGCAGAGGGACTGCGGGTTGCCCATCTGGGCGATCTGGGCCATGTGCCTGTAAAGGCGCAGCTGGATGCGATCGCGCCCGTGGACGTGCTGATGATTCCCGTGGGCGGGCATTTCACCATCGATGCGCCCACTGCCCGGACGGTGGCGGGACTGATGCAGGCGAGGGTGATCCTGCCCATGCATTATCGCACCACCGCCAATGCATCCTGGCCCATCGCGCCGGTGGAGAGCTTTACCGGTCTGTACGGGAAAAGCGAAACTGTGGACGCGCTGCGCGTGACCTCCAGCGATCTGGCCTGTCAGCCCACGCTGGCGGTCCTGAGACCCCAGTCCCTGAAATAAACCGAATCGTTATCCGATCAGCCCGGCCTGCGCCGGGCTTTTTGCATGCGCAGACAGGAAAAGCAGGGAAAATGTAGAATCAATTGGAATATGGATCATTATGTGGTCCGGGAATAACGTATGAGGATGATGCCTGCATGCTGAAAAAATGGAGCCTCCTGCTCCTTGTATTGCTGATGCTGCCGGGCTTTGCAGCGGCGGATATTGTCATCAGCGAGGTGATGGCCTCCAACGGCACTTATGAGAACGAGCACGCCTACGACTGGATCGAACTGCACAACACCGGCAAGAAGAGCGTGAGCCTTGAAGGCTGGTACCTGTCCGACAGCAAGAAGGATCCCTACAAGTGGCAGTTTCCCTCCGGCGCGAAGCTGAAGGCGGGCAAGTATCTCACCGTGTACTGTACCGGCGAGGAGGACGTGGATCCGGGCAGGGACAGCAAGTTCTACAGCAATTTCAAGATTTCCTCCGAGGGCGAGAAGCTGTACCTTACAAACAGCGAGGGCAGCCTTGTGCAGATGCTGGATTTGCCGCCCCAGTACGGTACGGTCAGCTACGGTCTGCCCTCCGGCGGCGGGGATTACGGCTTCTTCGCCAACGAAACCAGAGGCAAGGAAAACGACGCGAAGGCTTACCGCGCCCGGGTGGATACGCCGGTGATCCGCACTCCCGGCGGCTTCTATCCCGACGGCGTGACGGTGATTTCCGCCGTGCCTCAGGGCGCTACCCTGCGCTACACGCTGGACGGCTCCACCCCCACGGAAAAATCCGACCGGTACCCGCAGGACGGCGTGAAGGTGAAGAAGACCACGGTGCTGCGCATCCGGGCGTTTCAGGATGCCTGCGTGCCCTCGCAGACGGTCAGCGCCACCTTCATTGTGGAGGATGAGCAGCTGACGCCCGTTGTGTCGCTGGTGACGGACGAGAAGTACCTCTTCAGCAAGAAGACCGGAGCGCTGGTGAAGGGCAGCGGCGAAACGCCCAATTATATGAAGGAGCTGGAGTATCCGGTGAATATCGAGTACTTCAACGCCCAGGGCGTGTGCGAGATCAATCAGATGGGCACCTTTACCGCATCGGGCCATTCCGCCCGCGTCAACGCGCAGAAGTCCATCGCCCTGTATGCCCGCAACGCATGGGGGCCGGAGCGGTTCGCCTTCAATCCCTTTCCCACGAGGGAGTACGACAGCTACAAGAGCCTGCTGCTGCGTGCAGCCAACTCCGATACCTACGCCACCCGCCTCAGGGACGTGGTAGCATCCTCGCTGGCGGAGGGGCAGGAGATCCTGTATCAGGATCATGTGGTGATTCAGGTGTACATCAACGGCGAGTACTGGGGTCACTACAATCTGCGCGAGAAGATCAACAAGTACTTCATTGCCCAGTATGAGGGAGTGACGGACGAGGACGAGATTGACGATATCGACATCCTTGCCCGCACCGGCACGGACCGCTTTACCCAGAACGGCGACAACGAGGACTGGCTGGAGCTGGCGGAGTTCTGTAAAACCGAGGATCTGAACGATCCGGAAAATCTGGCATGGGTGGAGGAACGGCTGGATATCGACAGCATGTTCACCCATGCGGCCTATGAGATTATCCTGGGCAATGTGGACTTTACCAACGTGCGCGTCTACCGGGTGCCCGGCGGCAAGTGGCGTTATCTGCTCTTTGACGTGGAGGCGTGCTGGCGCAATCTGGACAAGACTCCGCTGGAGTATTACATCAAGCCTGTGTCCGGCAAGATTCAGGGCTTCCGGCACGAGCCGCTTAACGCGCTGCTGGCGGTGCCGGAGTACAGGGCGAAGTTCCTTGACCGGGTGGCGGAAATTCTGGAGGAGCGCTTCCAGTGGCCGTATGTGGAGAGCCGCTTTGACGAGGTAATCAGTCAGCTTGAGCCCATCCTGCCCCGGCATATTGAGCGCTGGGACAACATGAAGCTGAAGAACTGGCGCACCAACATCTCCGCCACCAAGTACTACGCCCGCGTGCGACCCCGCAAGGTACCCGAGCTCCTGCAGAAGGCCATGAAGCTTACCGATGAAGAGGTGGAAACCCACTTCGGCGCGGTGCTGGAGAAGCTGGAGGTAACCAATGCAAAACCGGAGGAGTAAAACAATGAAGCTCAAGCGTTTTATCGGCGACCGTGCGTTTTACCGCATGGTAATCCGCCTGGTCATTCCGCTGGTAATCCAGCAGGGCATCACCAGCTTTGTGAACCTGCTGGACAATGTGATGGTGGGCGGTCTGGGCACGGAGTCCATCAGCGCGGTGGCCATCGTCAACCAGATTATCATGGTGTTCAACCTGACCATCTTCGGCGGTCTGTCCGGCGCGTCCATCTTTGGCGCGCAGTTCTGCGGCAAGGGGGACTGGGAGGGACAGCGGCATACCTTCCGCTTCAAGATGTACTTCGGCGTGCTGGTATCGCTGATCGGCATCGCGGTGTTCATGCTCTTGGGCGACAGCTTTATCGGCCTGTTCCTGCAGGGGGAGAGCGACGGAGGCAACATCGCGCTGACGCTACAGGAGGGTCATGACTACATGAGCATCATGCTCTGGGGTCTGCTGCCCTTTGTGCTGGTGCAGACCTATGTGGGCACCCTGCGCGAGACCGGCGAGACCGTCGCGCCCATGATTGCCAGCGTCACCGCCATTCTGGTGAATCTGGTGCTGAACTGGGTGCTGATCTTCGGCCATCTGGGCTTCCCGGCCATGGGCGTCAGGGGCGCAGCCAGCGCTACCGTCATTTCCCGCTATGTGGAACTGGCCTACATCCTCTGGCACGCCCACAGCCATCAGGGACGGTACCGCTTCCTGCAGGGGGCGTATGCCAGCGGCTTTGTACCCCGCGATCTGATGCGCAGGATCTCCGTCACCGGTCTTCCGCTGCTGGCCAACGAGGTGCTGTGGAGCCTGGGCATGACCTTCATCAACCAGAGCTACTCCAGCCGAGGTCTGTCGGCAGTGGCGGCCATCAACATCACTTCCACGGCGTGGAACCTGTTCTGCGTCATCATGTTCGCCATGGGCAACGCAGTGGCGATTCTGGTAGGCCAGCTCCTTGGCGCAGGGGACAAGGCGGGAGCCCGCGACGTGGACAGCAAGCTGATCTTCCTGTCCACGTGCATCCATATCGGCATGGGACTGATGCTGATTCTCTGCTCCGATCTGATCCCGCTTATGTACAATATCCAGCCTGCCGTGCGCGAGCTGACCTCGAAGCTGCTGCGGGTGGCAGGTCTGGCGCTGCCCATCCATGCTTACTCCCATGTGGTGTATTTCACCATCCGCTCCGGCGGAAAGACCGGCATCACCTTCCTGTTCGACGCGGTCTACACATGGGCTGTGCCGGTGGCGCTGGCCTACTTTCTCACCCGCTACACCGCGCTGCCCATCCTGTGGGTGTACTTCGCGGTGCAGTTCATTGACGTGGTGAAGGTGGTTGTGGGCGCACTGATGCTCCGCTCCGATTTCTGGGCCAACAATGTGGTCAATTCCGCCGAAAAATAAGGGAAGATCTGTCCCGCACGGGCTGACAAAGACCGCGCAATCTGCTATAATAGGACACAGACTGAACAATCAGGAGGACGATTGTGATGGATTACCGTACTTATCTGCGTTATCATCCCGACGAGGACGGCTTCTTCGGCGAATACGGCGGCGCGGAGCTGCCGGACGAGCTGAAGGCTGCCTTCGCTGAAATTACTGACGCTTATCAGACCATCTGCCACAGCGCCCAGTTCATCAACGAGCTGCGCCGCATCCGCAGGGATTTTCAGGGTCGCCCCACGCCTGTGTATCATTGCGAGCGCCTGAGCCGTATGGTGGGCGGAGCGCAGATCTACTTAAAGCGCGAGGATCTGAATCACACCGGCGCCCATAAGCTGAACCACTGCATGGGCGAGGGTCTGCTGGCCAAGTACATGGGCAAGAAGAAGATCATCGCCGAAACCGGCGCAGGTCAGCACGGTGTGGCGCTGGCCACCGCCGCAGCCTTCTTTGGTCTGGAGTGCGATATCTACATGGGCGAGGTGGATATTGCCAAGCAGGCCCCCAACGTGACCCGTATGAAGATTCTGGGCGCCAACGTGGTGCCTGTAAGCCACGGCCTCAAGACACTGAAGGAAGCTGTGGACGCGGCCTTTGAGGCCTATGCCCGCGAGTACAAGGACGCCATCTACTGCATCGGCAGCACCCTTGGCCCCCATCCCTTCCCGCTGATGGTGCGCGACTTCCAGATGGTGGTAGGCCAGGAGATGCGCGACCAGTTCAGGGAGATGACCGGTCTGGAGCCGGATGCTGTGTGCGCCTGCGTGGGCGGCGGCAGCAACTCTCTGGGTACCTTCGTGCCCTTCCTTGATTCCGCTGTGGAGCTCTACGGCGTGGAGCCCCTGGGAAAGGGCGACAAGCTGGGCGATCATGCCGCTTCCATGAAGCACGGCACGCCCGGCGTGATGCACGGCTTCAAGAGCATCATGCTCAAGGACGAGAACGGCGATCCTGCGCCGGTGTACTCCATCGCCAGCGGTCTGGATTATCCCTCCGTGGGCCCCGAGCATGCGTATCTGCGGGATCTGGGCCGCGTGAAGTACGAAACCGCCACCGACGAGGAGGCCGTGAAGGCGTTCTTCGCCTTGAGCCGCTATGAGGGCATCATCCCTGCGCTGGAAAGCTCCCATGCCGTTGCTTTCGCCATGCGCAAGGCGAAGGAAATGAAGAAGGGCTCCATTCTGGTGACCCTCTCCGGCCGCGGCGACAAGGACGTGGACTACGTGGTGGAGCACTACGGCTACGGCGAGAATTTCTGATCAGAAGCATAAACGAAGCGCACCTGCGTACCGCCTTTTGGGGCGGACAGGTGCGCTTTTTGTGTTACCCGGAAGAACGGAACAGGGTTATTCCGGCTGATTCAGGCCGAAGAACTGGTTTTCTCTGCGCACGTCCCGGAGAGCGCCCAGCTTTTCCGTCATGCCGGACTGAAGCGGGGGCGGCAGGATGCGGGCCTGCACGGGACAAGCTGCGGTGCAGGCCATGCACATCATGCATTTGCCTGCGTCGGTAACCACACCTTCACCGGTGAGGGTGACCGCGCCGGATGGGCATGCGGAGGCGCAGCGGCCGCAGCCTACGCATGCAGGCAGCGACAGGGGCGACGCGGGAACCTTCATGGCGGCCTTGTAGGGACGGTTTCCGGGGACGATGACGTCAGGTGAGGAACCGCGCTCCATGGCGGTGAGCACACGCCGGGCAAACTGACGGATTTCCGCAGCGTCTGCTGCATCCGGTCTGCCTGCGCCTACTTCGGGCACGATGGAATGCTGCGCCACCAGTGCCGCGGAGGCAATCACCTCAAATCCGGCGGATTGCATCACGTCGTTCAGCTCAAGCAGAGCATCCTCAAAGGCTCTGACGCCGTACACCGCTGCTGTCACCGCCTTCTTTCCCTTGCCCTGAAGCTGCGCCAGCTTTTGGTTGACGAGGGAAGGAATGCGTCCGCCGAAGACCGGGACGGCAACGATTGCCAGATCGGAGAGGGGCGCGGATGCATTTCCCTTTGCCAGATCAATCTCATTCACCGTTTCGGCCATGGCGCCGGCAAGAAGCATGCCCGCCTTTCTTGTGCCGCCTGTGGGGCTGAAACAGTAAAAATCAACAGCATGCAGCATGAATGGACTCCCTTTCTCTGTACCGGATGGAGCAGTCTTACATCACAATATCCTGAAGCTCCGCCTCGGCGGCCTTGCCGGAGAAGTTCTCCAGCTTCAGGTTCTGCCAGCGCTCGGCGCGCAGAGCCTCGCCAAAATCCTTGCGCTCCTCACCCTCAAAGGTCACGGAGCAGTTGCGCAGGGTTATGCCGTCCACGTCCCGCATCAGGAAACCGGGGGAACGCATGCTCTCGATGCCCTTGCCGTAGCCGGGGCGCAGATCATACTGGCCGCGCTGCCACTTGCTCTTGGCGCGCATGGTGACGTGCACGTTTTCGAAGGTCACGTCCTCGATGGCGTTGCCCTCGCTGCCGGAGAGGAACACGCCGTTCTCGGAATCACAGGTGATGTTGGAGAAGCGGATGTGGGAGATATGACCGGAGGGCTTGTCGCCGGTGCGGCTGTGGGTGGAGATGGTGATGGGTTCCGCGCAGCCCCACCAGCACTCGGCGAAGCGTCGGGTCTCGATGATGATGTTGGAGAAGGACGCATTGCGCACGTTGCCGCCGTCACGAATCTGGATGGAGATGCCGCGGTTGGAATCGGAAATGATGCAGTTGTCCACGATCAGGTTCTCAAAATTGCCCGTACCCTCAGTGCCGATCTTCAGCGCAGCGGAGGTGGAGATCAGCGTGCAGCCGGAGATCAGCACGTTCTTCGTGGGGCCGTACTCCATATTGCCGGCGGAGCTCTTGAGGCAGATGCAGTCATCGGCGCAGGTGATGTGGCAGCCGATGATGCGTACGTTGGTGGAGTGGTCGGGATCAATGCCGTCGGAGTTGGCGACCTCCAGGCTGTTGAGGATGCGGATGCGGTCGATCAGCACGTCGTCGCAGCCGGCGGGATGCAGGGTCCAGAAGGGCACGTTCTGCAAAACGCACTCGGCAAAGGTGATGTGGTTGCAGTGCTCCACATAGATCAGCGTGGGCCGGGGATAGAAATCGCCGGTGATGTAGTACTGGCTCACGCGCTTGACGAAGGCCATGCCGTTGCCGTCCACCACGCCGGGGCCGGTGATGGCGATGTTGTCCGCGTCCTTGGCGTAGATGAAGGCATAGGAGGGCTTCAGGGTCACGGGCGTGCCAATGACGTTCACACCGTTATCCTTCTGGCCGTCGTTGGGGTGAAAATAGGTATTGATATCAGCATGGGCCTGCAGCATGGAGCCGCGCTCCAGATGCAGCTCCACGTTTTTTTTGAGGATGATGGAGCTGGAATAGTAATGCTTGCCGCTGGAGATCACCACGCGGCCGCCGCCGTGGGCGGAGCATGCGTCAATGGCGGCCTGAATGGCCTGTGCGTCGTTGGTTACGCCATCGGCAAGAGCGCCGTATTGTTCAGGATAGAAGTCCATAGAGAGTCCCTCCTTGTACATCGTTTCTCCATGATACCATGTTTTTTCGGATTATTCAACCGCGCATGCAGAGGGATTCTACGCAGCGCAGGTTGCGGAGCAGGCGTCCGTGGGTTATGATGATGGCGGAAAGAGGTGGTATGAACCATGAATCACTACGTAACGGGCGGCACCATCCGGCGGCTGCGGGAAGAAACGGGCAAAACGCAGGCGGAGCTGGCGGCAAAGTTGTGCGTCAGCGACAAGACCGTATCCAAGTGGGAAACCGGCCGCGGACTGCCGGATATCACCCTGCTGGAGCCTCTGGTGGCGGCGCTGAATATTTCCGTGATCGAGCTGCTCAGCGGCGAATGCGTGGCCAACGTCAACAGAGCTGCCAATATGAAAAGGTCGAAAATCTACGTTTGTCCCGTTTGCGGCAATGTGATCCATGCCGCCGGAAGTACGGTGATCAGCTGCTGCGGCGTCACGCTGCCTCCTCTGGAGGCGGAGGAGCCGGACGGTGGGCATGAGCTGCAGGTGGAATACTCAGACGGTGAGTATTACGTAAAGCTAATGCACCCCATGAGCAAGACGCACTACGTATCCTTCATTGCGTATGTAACCGACGGAAGCTTTGATATGGTAAAGCTGTACCCGGAAGGCGGCGCGGAGGCTCGGTTCAGCGCAAGGGGCCGCGGCGAGATACTGGCGCTGTGCAATCAGCACGGACTGATAAAGGCGAGCGTTCCTCCGCACAGAAAGTGACTATGTGAAAAGCCCCGGTATCCGCTGATCTGCGGATACCGGGGCTTGTTTGCAACGGAGCGTTAGTTCCTGGGGAGGACGTCAAAGACAAAGGGATTGTCGAACGTACCTGCGCCGCTGACGTTGTCCAGCATGGACAGATCCACCCTGCAGGCGGGACGGATAGCGCACTTGCGGGTGTGACCGGCCATGGAAATATGCCCGTCATAACCCACGATGTGCTCATAGCCGCCGGCAGCGGTATAGCGGCAGGTGCGGCTCCAGTAGGTGGTGTTGCCGTTCTGGTGGATATACGCATCCTCCAGCGTGGCGGCATAGGGGGTCAGCTCGCACTCGCGCTCCTTCTGGGGCTGGGTGAAGATCTTGCGGAAGCCGTATTCCAGCCGCAGGAACTCCAGATTGTCCAGAATAAACAGCCTGCCCAGCTCGTCGGAGTATTCCAGCGCGGCCTGCTCGTCAGAGGTGAACATGGTGGCGATCATGGTTTCGTTCATGTAGTCGTACATGTCGAAATCCTTCCACCGGGGCTGATCCACCTTTTCGTGGTGATAGATATTCACGTCCACGCAGTACTCGTTCAGCAGGAAGGCGTAGCCGTTTTCCACAGCCAGCACCCGCCACAGGCAGGGACGGACGTCGCCCTCCCTGGTGAAGGGGTATCGGCCGAAATTCATGTACACATAGCCCTGCCCCTTAACGAAGCCGCGGATCACCTGCTCGGCGTCGGTGGGTTCCACCGCCCTGACAGAGAAGGTGGAGGCCTGTGCGGGGACGACCATGGACGTGCAGAGCGCCAGCATGAGCGCGATAAGCAAAAGTTTGCGCAGCATGAGGTTTTCCCTCCTTCGTGAGATCAAAGACATAATACAGCTATTGTATGTCTTTGGGAATGCTTTGTCAAGCGGAGGGCGTTACAGGACGGCTTTGCGGAGCTGCTCGGCGTAGTTGGTCTCCTCCCAGGGAAGACCGGCCTTGCCGAAGTGACCGTAGTTGCAGGAAGCGCGGTAGATGGGCTGACGCAGGTTCAGACGCTTGATGATGGCGGCGGGGCGCAGGTCGAACACCTTGCTCACCGCCTCGGACAGCACGTCGTCCGCCACCACGCCGGTACCCTTGGTATCCACCAGCAGGCTCACGGGATTGGCCACGCCGATGGCATAGGCCAGCTGGATTTCACACTTCTTTGCCAGACCGGCAGCCACAATGTTCTTGGCCACGTGGCGGGCGGCGTAGGCGGCGGAGCGGTCCACCTTGGTGGGATCCTTGCCGGAGAAAGCGCCGCCGCCGTGGGGCGCATAGCCGCCATAGGTATCCACAATGATCTTGCGGCCGGTCAGGCCGGTATCGCCCGCAGGACCGCCGACAACAAAGCGGCCGGTGGGGTTGATGAAATAACGGGTCTCGTCGTTCAGCAGCTCGGCGGGGATCA
>JAFURI010000068.1 GCA_017471885.1 Clostridia bacterium
CCTGAGCCAGGATCAAACTCTTGCGTTTAATCCTTTATTACTCTCGATCAGGTTTCCCTAATCGCAAGTCACTCATTCGGAATTACTGTCTTCCTATTTTGTTCGCGTTATCTTTTTCTGTATCGTTTTCAAGGTTCGGTGCTGTGCTCTCGCGAGTCAGCTTGCACATAATATCACGCTTCTCCCCTTTTGTCAACACCTTTTTTCACTTTTTTTCGAACTTTTTTGAGACTTTTCAAAATCCCGAACGCCAGTATTTTCAAGGCTTTGAACATTTCGTCTTTGTGCCGAACAGTGCGACTTGTATTATCGTTTTTCGTTCGTCCACCGCAGCAGATGCCGCTCGCCGTTCTCCACATATGCGCGGATATACTTCGCCAGTCTGCTGTTTTTTCTTTTCGGAGGAAGATCTTTTTCTCTCCTCCTGACAGCCTGCTCTGCGCAGGCACGCGAAACGTAGCACAGCCGTGCCAGCCTGTCCGCCGTAGGGTGATCAAGGCCGTCCAGCGCTTCGTCCGGACACAGCAGGCAAGATGCAAACAAATCCGCCTCCCGCTCCTCCGCCGTGCTTCTCCCATCGTGGCGCAGCACAATGTGACCCAGTTCATGGGCGAGGGTGAAGTTCAGCCGCGCCGGATTTCCCCGCTCCCGGTAGCAGACAATGTAGCTGCTTTCCGTTTCTTCTTCAAAGCGCAGCGTAAACGCATCGGCGCCGCCGCTGATGCGTTCAATCTCCGCCGGATCCATCTCCAGCGCATCCTCCGCCTGTGTGTAGGTGTAGATTCTTGTGCGTCTGCAGCGACGCAGAATATCCGCCGGACGCACAGGAAGCCTGTCCGCCTGCAGACGTTCCAGTACCCGCTCCGCAGTATCCCTGATTTCTTCAGCCCTGCGCATTACTTTTTCTCTCCGAATGCATGAGCGAACAGCGAACGTCCCACGGCGATCAGCTTCTCCTGTTCCTCCGGGGTAAGCTGACGGAAGGCGCGGGTCATCACCGTGACGTTGGTCTCCGGCGGTGTGCGGTCGCACAGCTCATCCAGGGTGACGCCGAAGATATCCGCCATCCGCTGCAGCGTACGTGCGTTGGGCTCAGCCTGACCGCGTTCCCACTTCTGTACAGCGCTCAAAGACACCTCCAGCATATCCGCCAGCCCCTGCTGCGTGATTCCCCGGCCCTGCCGGTATCGTTTCATCATTTCCGCGAACATACGTTTCACCTCGCTTCCATTATACGCACTTTTGTCAGGCTTTGCAATAGAAATTTTCTCTTGACAATTACTTTTTTACGCATTACAATACCATTGTCGCACACAGAGAACACATGTTCTTATTCAAGGAGGATGATGATAATGACAAACGCCCGGATGCTGAAGGATTACCGCATGCACGTCCTTGAGCTTCAGGAGGTACAGGAGCACATCCGTCAGACGGAGCGCATGCTGAACCCCCGGGGACTTCAGGCTCACAGGGCGGATACGGTACGGGGCACCAATGATCCAACCGCCGCGACCATGCAGCTGCTGGATGGACTGGAAGCACTGGAAGAGCGCATCCGCCAGGAGATGTCGCAGCTTCAGCCCCGCATAGACGCTATGCTGGCTCAGGTTATGGACTTCCGTCTGCTGGTGATCCTGCGCCAGTACTATCTTTGCGGCAGCACGGATGCAGAGATTGCCGCAGTGCTCAATCTGTCCGACCGGTACGTGTGCAAGCTCCGCAACGGCTATATCCGCACGCAGGAGAAGGAGGAGATTCTGCACTGCACACCCTCTGCACACTGATGCACAAATCTGCACGTTCATTTCCTTGTCAGTACACACGCTTATGTGATATTGTGCTATTGCGGTCAGGATGAAGGACAGGCCTGCCGCACCCCATGCGCCCCGGCTATGACGCCCGGGCGCTGTTTTTATACCCGAAAGGAGGAATGACATGACAGATGGCGTCCGCGACCAGCCCGGCGATACTTCTCCGCCTGTGGCAACCCCCGACGAAGTACTGGAAACCTTTACCCGGATCATGCGCGGCGAGGTAACCGATACCGTCATCCGCAAGGGGAAAGGCGGCGAGGAAACCGTACAGGTTCCCCCGAAGGTGTCCGAACGCTGCAAGGCTGCGGAGCTGCTGGGCAAGCGCTTCGGGCTGTTTACGGAGAAGGATCAGGCCGCCGTTCCTCGGGACGAGACGGCCCGCGCAATCAGTCAGGCGCTGGAAAAGCTGATCCGGGAGCGCGGGAATGGATCAGACCGCGCTTGAGCTTCTGGTGAATCATCCGGCCGAGGCTGCAAGGCTGTGCGGCTCATCCCTGCTGACGGATCAGCTTCACGGGCAGTGGATCCGGGACATGACCACCGGCTCCGGCGATATGACCCTGCTGGCTCACCGCGGCAGCTTCAAGACCACCTGCCTGTGTTATGCCATCGCTGTCAGCCTGTGCATTTATCCGCAGAAAAACATCCTCTTTCTGCGGAAGACCGACGGCGACGTAATCGAGGTGATCCGGCAGGTCAGGCAGATTCTGCAGCACGATGCGATGCGGATCCTGACCCGGCGCATATGGGACAAGCCGCTGAGCCTTGTACGCAGCGATCAGTTCTCCCTGACCACGGACTGCTACTGCGCGCCGCGCGGCGCAGCCCAGCTGCTGGGACAAGGCATCCGCGGCAGTCTCACCGGCAAGCATGCGGATATCGTGATCACAGATGATATCGTAAACCTGCAGGATCGCCTCAGTCCCGCAGAGCGGGAATACACCTGCGGCGTGTACCGGGAGCTGCAGAACATCCGCATACCCGGCGGCAGGATCATCAACACCGGCACGCCATGGCATCTGGAGGACGCCATCAGCCTGATGCCTTCGCCCGTCCGCTGGGACTGCCATACCACAGGACTCCTGACCCCCGGCCAGATCGAGGGGCTTCGCCGCTCCATGACGCCCTCTCTCTTTGCCGCCAATTATGAATTGCGGCATATGGCGGAGGATCATGCGCTGTTTTCGGGCGATATCCGCTGGACGGAGGACGCGGAGCTTCTGCGGGGCGGCACGGCCCATCTGGACGCAGCCTACGGCGGACGGGATTTCACCGCGCTTACGCTGGGAAGGCTGGAGGCCGGACGTGTCTGCCTGTACGGAAGGCTGTGGAGCGGACATGTGGACCAGCACCTGCAGGAGATCATTGGTCTCTGCCGGGAGCTGGACTGCTTCCCCATCCATGTGGAAACAAACGGCGATAAGGGATACCTCGCCCGGGAGCTGCGAAGCCTCGGCGTGCCGGTGCATGCTTACTCCGAGCGGACAGACAAGCACCACAAGATTTCGACGCATCTGCACAAGTGGTGGCCGGAAATCACCTTCCTGCGGGGAACGGACGAGAAGTACCTGCGCCAGATCACGGACTATCATCAGGGCGCTTCCCACGACGATGCGCCCGACAGCGCAGCCTGTCTGCTCCGCACGCTGGACAGGCCTTCACTTCATCTATAAGGAGGTAATCATGTTTACCGACGTTACATGGCAGGACTGGGAGGCCTCCGGAGACAGAGAGGCGCTCCTGCTCCACGCCATCGACCGCTACAAGGGCTCACGCTTCTTCCGCTGCGCGCTGGATGCAGCCAGCTACTTCCGCGGCGAGAATACCGCCGTTGGCCGTAAAACCGTGCTTCGGGCAAAAAAAATTGAGACGCGCGACGAGCATGGCCGCAGGCGTCTGCGCACCGGCACCGAGGACGTGGTGGGCAACCGCATTGGCAGCGGCTTTCTGTTCCGCTTCATCACGCAGCAGAATCAGTTTCTGCTATCAGGCGGCTGCATTCTGGAGGATCCGGCCCACAAGGCCATGCTGGGCGAAGGGTTTGATCACCAGCTGGAGCATCTGGGCGAGCGGGCGCTGGTGCACGGGGTAAGCTGGGGCTTCTGGAATGCGGATCATCTGGAGATCATCGAGGCGGCCCGGGATCCCCTGTCCGGCTTCTTCCCGCTGATGGACGAGATGACGGGCTGCATCCGGCTGGGCGTGCAGTTCTGGCAGCTGCCCGGCGACAGACCCATGTACGTCCGCCTCTTTGAGGAGGACGGCGTAACCGTTCTGCGCCGGGATGGCGCTTCCCTGGCCGCCGCAGTGCCCAAGCGTGCCTACGTGCTGCGCGTCCGCAGGGACGCTCTGGGCGAGGAGCTGGTCGCACAGGAGAACTGGAGCTCGCTCCCCATCATTCCCCTGTGGGCCAACAGCGAGCACCAGTCGGAGCTTACCCCTGCCATCAAGGCCAAGATTGACGCATACGACCATATCCTCTCCGACTTTGCAGACAACCTTGACCGCGCCAACGACGTGTACTGGGTGCTGAACAACTTCGGCGGCACCACGGACGATATCGCCCGGATGCTGGAGGAGATCAACCGCATCAAGGCCGTCGCCAACCTCTCCGACGGCACGGGCAGCAGCGCTACCGCCGAGCCCCACACCATCGAGGTACCCTACGCCGCAAGGGAAACTGCGCTCCGTCTGCTGGAAAAGGCTCTCTACCGCGATTACATGGCGCTGGACTTCGACGCGCTCACCGGCGGCAGCCTTACCAACGTAGCCATCCGCGCCGCCACCGCCGCCCTGCACCTGAAGGCCGACCGCTACGAATGGCAGGTGTTCCGCTTTGTGCAGCAGCTGCTGGCTCTCCTGGGTGTGAAAACCCAGAGCATCCGCTTCCAGCGGCAGTGCATCGCCAACGAATCCGAGACCGTCAGCGATATTTACGCCATGCGTCAGGACATTGACCGGCGCACCGCCCTGAAGCTGAACCCCTACATCCAGCCGGAGGAAATCGACGAACTGACGGAGGCTCCATGCGAATCGGACTGATTTTCCCCGCCCGGGAGCTCAACAGCCGCATTGGCCGCGCTGCAGCCAGGGCGCTGGAGGCAGCCGGGGAAGCCGGCGTATCCGCCGTCCGGGAGCAGATGCTCACCGGGTATGATCAGCCCGTCATGGATACCGGCGCGCTAAGGGACAGCATTACCTTCGCCGCCGACGGCCGCACGGTGCGCATCGGCACAGCCGTCCCCTACGCCGAACCAGTCCACAACGGTACCGCCCGTACTCCCGGCAGACCATTTCTCACCGACGGTCTCATGGGCGCACAGGATAAAATCCGCACGGCTATGGCGGATGCGCTTAGCAGCGCCCTGCTCTGACCGCTTTCCCGGGAAGCGGAATCACTCTCTCGAAAAAGCGGCCGCGGCCGCTTTTTTGATATACCGGGAGACGCACGCACCGCGTCTCCTTTTTCAACGCCAAGGAAAGGAGCGTACCTATGTCCCTTACCCGCCGACAGCTCCGCGAAATGGAGCTTACCAGCGAACAGATCGAACAGATTATCCTCTCCCATGCCGAAACCGTGGAGGCGCTCAAAGCAGAGGCTGCCTCCGCCCGCGAAGAAGCGCATCAGCTCCGTGAGCAGCTGGACATGCAGTCTTCCGCTATGGAGGACGCACAGACTGTGCAGGCCGCCTTTGACGCATACAAGGCGCAGATTGAGGCCACGCAGTCCCTGCAGACAAAGCAGCAGCTGATCCGCACGGCGCTTATGGAGGCCGGAGCCAACGAACAGGCTGCGGAGCTGCTGCTGGGCGCGGTGGATCCGCAAAAAGCAGAGGTAGAGGACGGAAGGCTGCTCAACGCCGACGCGTTGCTGGACAGCGTCAGGCAGAAGCACGCAGCCTTCTTTTCCGAGCCCGCGCGGATCCCGCTCCCCGTCCTTCAGCCGCCCGCCTCTTTGTACGGCGCGCTGACCAAAGAGGACGTGAGCCGCATGAGCGCGGAGGAAATCAACCGTAACTGGCACGCTGTGCGCAGCGTGCTCGGCCGCAGATGACCATAGAAAAGGAGAAATGATTCATGGCTGTTACCAACTTCATCCCCCAGGTCTGGTCCGCCCGTCTGCAGGAGAACCTGCACAACTCTCTGGTGTTCGGCGCACTGTGCAACCGCAACTACGAGGGCGACATCGCCCAGTGGGGCGACACCGTACACATCAACAATCTGGCGGATATCACCGTAAAGCCCTACACCCCCAACACCGACATCGACGATCCCGAGCAGCTCTCCGGCAGCGACACCACGCTGGTGATCGATCACGGCGCGTACTACAACTTCTTCATCAACGACGTGGATGCGGCGCAGGCCAACGCTGATCTGATGGACGCCGCCATGCGCAACGCCGCATGGAAGCTGGCTGAAGACACCGAGAAGTATATTCTGGGCGTGATCCGTCAGGGCGCCGGCGTCACCAAAGAGGGCGCTGTACCCGACGACGGCGTGTACGGCCTGATTGTGCAGATCAAGACCGAACTGGACAAGAGGAACGTGCCCCGCGCCGGCCGCAGTCTCGTCGTTCCCTCCTCCGTGGAGGCGGAGCTGCTGATGGACAACCGCTTCATCACCGGCAGCGGCGCAGTATCCGACGCCCGTCTGGCGGAAGGCTCCGTGGCCCGCGCTGCCGGCTTTGATATCTACGTCAGCAACGATCTGACCGACGAGGTGATCGCCATGACCTCCGACGGGGTAACCTTCGCCCAGCAGATCACCCGTATCGAAGCCTACCGCCGCGAGAAGGGCTTCGACGACGGCGTAAAGGGTCTGTCCCTGTGCGGCGCAAAGGTAGTCATGCCCGACTGCGTCTACATCCACAAGATCACCGCGTAAGGAGGAGGCTCTGCCCCCTCCACCCCCGCCAGAGGGGCGCTTGTCCCTCCGGACTCCACGGATGGGGCTCCGCCCCCTCCACCCCCGCCAGAGGGGCGCTTGCCCCTCTGGACTCCCGTTTCCCAGCGGATTGCATCCGCC
>JAFURI010000069.1 GCA_017471885.1 Clostridia bacterium
ACTCGAACCAGTGACCCCATCGATGTGAACGATGTGCTCTACCAACTGAGCCAAAGCACCGAATGGCTTTCCGATTTATCTTGTGCCCGTTTCCATAACGCCAACCGGAGAAGCGTTATGTACATCAGCCAGTATGCTCTACCAACTGAGCCAAAGCACCGTACTTTGTGTGCCGCAGGTATTCCTGACGACAAAAAGTATATTATCACAAGTCGATGGATTTGTCAACCCCTGATTGCAAAGTTTTTTGCAAAGGATTTTCCGCAGCCTTACAGCGATTCGATGGCGGTGCGGAAGGCTGCGTCCGGGTCGGGTTTGTCCGGGAAGCTGCGGTCTTTGTCCTCCAGACGGCGGAATTGCTCGTAATAGCGCAGGCCGAACTGCTCCAGCGCAGCGGCGCTGAAGTGCAGATGATCCGGATTGCTCCCCAGACCCTGTGCGGAGACGAAGCCTGTCCGGGGCGTATCGGCGGCGATGCGCTCCAGCGCGGCGTTGATCTGCGGATAGCTGGCGTACACCGGATCATTCTCCGGCAGAAAGTCCCCCAGTCCGCCCAGCAGGAAGGGAACTCCCTGCAGCTGCAGCGTTTCGCGGAAGGCGCGGAGGATCGCCCGCAGCTTGTCTTCATAATAGGGCCACAGGTGCGCGGGACAATCGCTTTCACCCTGATGCCACAATACCCCCGCAATGGTGGAGGTGCGCTGGGCCAGCCGGGTCTGATACACCGCGTGGTCAAACAGCAGCCCGCCTTCGCGCCACTGATCCAGCGTGGTGCCGCCGTCCGCACAGGGGATCAGCCCCACGGTCGCATTCCGCTCACGGGCGTAAGCGTCGGCAAAGCTCTCCGCCAGATTCACGCCGGAAAAGGGTCTGTCGCCGTTCACTGGCCGGTACAGGGGCTGCCAGCGCCCGTTGCGCAGCATCTTCAGCGAAGGATTATCCAGAGGTTGCGCTTCGTGCAGGAAACCCCGGCCCGCCATGTTGGACTGGCCGATCAGCAGAAAGGAGTGAATGATCATCTTTCGCGCCTCCTCGGAAGAGAATCAGAACAGGCCAAACAGCTTGGCCGCACCCAGCAGGATCATCAGCACGCCGCCGCATTTGCGGATCAGGCCCTGATGCTGCTTCAGCCATCTGACGGCGGAGGACAGCCGCGTCCACAGCGCCATGCAGGTGATGAAGGGGATCATCATGCCCAGCGCGTACACGGACAAAAGCCCCATGCCCTTCAGGGCGGTGGCCTGCGCGTCGGAGGCGGCCAGCGCCAGCACGCTGCTGAGGAACGCCGTGGTGCAGGGCGCCCAGGACAGGGCCAGCACTGCGCCGAACATCAGCATGGAAAGGAATCCGCCGGATGCATATCGGGACGCATCCGCCCGGCTGCCGGGAAGGTGCAGCCACGGGAATACCTCCAGTGCCATCACGCCGAAGAGGATGAACAGAGCACCGGTGAAAATGTTCACAGCCTTGCGGGGGATGCGGCTCATCAGGCTGCCCAGCGCCCCTGCACCTGCGCCCAGCACAAGGTAAAAGGCCATGAATCCCAGCGCAAACCCCAGCATGCGCATCACAAGGGTTTTGCCCCGGCGCTGGTCATTACTGCCCAGCAGCGCGGCGAAATAAACCGGCAGCAGCGGCAGCACGCAGGGGGAGACAAAGCTGATCACGCCCTGAATCAGCGCAAGCCAGACCGTGGGCGCGGGCATGGCAGGCTGGACGGCGGCAACGTTAAAGGGCATTGTCAATCAGCCTCCTGACGTACGGCTCCGGCCTGCTCCACGATCTGGATCATTGCGTCCTTGGGAATCAGACCGGCATAGTAGAAGGACAGGTAGCCGTCCGCATCAATGACCGCGCTGGTGGGGAATGCTTCCACGCCGTAGATGTAGCTCATGAAGCCGTTGTCCTCCACGAAATTCATGTCGGACAGGCCTTCCTTTTCCAGATAGGCGCGGGCGGTGGCTTCATCCTCGCCGGAGGGCACGTGCACCAGCACCACGCGGAGGCTGTCGCCGTACTCCTGCTGCAGTTCCTTGAGATCCTGCATTTCCTGACGGCAATAGGTACACCAGGTGGTGAAGAAATTCAGATAAGTGGTCGTGCCCTTCCACTCGGAGAACTTCACCGGGGCCATATCAAAATCATCCAGCACATAGGGAAAGCCATCCTCGTTGGGCGGGGTGGTAGGCTGGGGCGTGACGGCAGGGTCCTCCGCAGCGGCACAGGAGGTCATAAGCAGCAGGGCCAGCAGCAGGGGAAGAAGTCGCTTCATCATCAGATCATCTCCTTGAAGGGATTGTTTGGGTGCGGGGCGGATGCTCCATCCGTGCCTCCATTTTAGCATATCCGCAATACATTAGTAAAGCAAAAGGCCGCCGGTGAAACCGACGGCCAGGGGATTCGGAAAATTTTACAGGAAATCCTTGCGCACAGGCGTGAAGATATCCAGCAGCACGCCCGCCTCCAGGCACTTGGTGCCGTGCACCAGGCCGGAGGGAACCACGATGGAGTCGCCGGGGTTCAGTTCTACAGCTTCGCCCTCCACGCTGTAGGAGAAGCGGCCGGACAGCACATAGCTGCACTGCACATGGGGATGGGTGTGATCAGCGCCTACAGCGCCGGTTTCGAAGATGACCTCCACGGCCATCAGCTCGTCGTTGTAAGCCTGAATGGAACGCTTTACGCCGCCGCCCAGATCAATCACGGGGCGCTCGGCATGGACGGATACATGACCCTTCATAACAGTTACCTCCTGATAATTACTTCAGCAGATCCATGGGAAAACCCAGCGTAATGATTTCAAAGGGACGGTAGGAGATCACGTCGGCTTCGCCTTCTTCGTCCTCCAGCATATTGAGGAGCTTTGCGGTGACGGGCAGCTTCAGCTTGCCGCGGGCGCCGTCCTGCTCGCTCAGGCGGACGATCAGCTGGCTGCCGTCCTCGGAGAGCTTCATGCTCTGCAGGTACAATCCGCAGTTGTTCAGCGTCTCGCGCAGCATCTCGGGCACGGCGGCGTCAGCCTTCACCAGCGGCACGTTGTACTCAAAGGCGAGCTGGTTGACGCTGGCCTGCACCGCGTCGCCGGCATGGGGCAGGATTACGTAGCAGAAGTCGTGATGGCCCATATCGCTGGTTACGTCGGGGCGGATGGTGGCGCGCAGCAGGCTCAGGGAGATTTCATCACCCTCCAGACCCACGCCGTACTTGCCTTCGTTGATGATGGCCACGCCTGCGCCGCCCTCGGACATATCCATCCACTTGTGATGGCAGACCTCAAAGCGTGCCTGCTCCCAGGTGGTGTTCTTGGTCAGGCTGCGGCGGACGAAACCGGCGGAGGTATCGCACATCAGCTCGCGGGTCAGCACGTCGGGGCCGAAGTTCACCTTGGCCAGACGATGCTTCTCGTGCCAGTCCACCACATGCTCCACCTCGATGGCGCGGCTCTGGCTGAACAAGCGGATGATCATCTGCCAGCGGCTCTTTTCGGTAGCGAAGTCCACGGCGAACTCGGCGGACACGTCGTCCTGCTTCGTCAGGCGGGCGGAAGTAACCACGGGCAGGCCGGGCTCCACGTCCTTGTAGTTGGGCAGGATATCCCACGCGTCATAGGTGCCGGGATGATCCGCATACAGGTGCATCTTGTTGAAGCCGCAGCCGGGCTTGACCCACTCGCGGTCCAGTTCCTTGTCCTCCAGCGAGGCGAAGCTGCCGTCGGCGTTCATCCTCAGGCAGTAGAAGGGGGTTTCGATCTTCAGGCCGTTTCCGGCATTCTCCACCTGCAGCCAGTTCTTCTCGCCTTCCAGCGCCTCAACATTGCCGGCGCTCAGACCCTCCAGCATGGGCATGGCCCAGAAGCCGCTCTTGCCGTGGCGCACCACCGTGCCGTTTTCATCCTCGATGAAGGTCAGGCCCTGACGGTCGAAGTTCAGGGAGTTGAAATACTTTTCGCCGCCCTTGAAGAGCTTGTTCAGCTTCTCGTCGGTCTCCTTGTAGTCCGCCATGCAGTCCTCGTACACGGGGTGGATGTGGGAGCCGGGCAGGATGTCGTGGAACTGGTTGAGCAGCAGCTTCTTCCAGCAGTCGCGCAGTTCGTCGGAGGGATAGGCCGCGCCGTTCAGGGCGTCCAGCGCACAAAGCATTTCCGCCTCGCGCAGCTTGAACTCCAGCGTGCGGTTCTGCTTCTTGATGTCAGACTTGGTGGTGAAGGTTCCGCGGTGCATCTCCAGATAGAGCTCGCCGTCCCAGGTATCCAGCTTGTCGTTG
>JAFURI010000070.1 GCA_017471885.1 Clostridia bacterium
AAGGGGTCCCACCTGTTCCCATCCCGAACACAGAAGTTAAGCCCTTCAGTGCCGAAAGTACTTGGCTGGAGACGGCCCGGGAGGATAGGTCGCTGCCGGATTCCATTTAGAAGAAGCTGTAAGGCTTCTTCTTTTTTTGTTTTCTGTTTCATGGTATAATGCGGGGGAGGTGAGTGTGTGAACACGATTGCGGTGGGAATGAATCCGGATACATGCTATGTTTATCACATGCTGGCTGCTGCGCAGTGCGGCTATGTCAATCCATACGGTGCAATGTATGGAAGAAGATACCCCGCGGAACAACTCCATGTGCTCAAGCAGAATGAAAAGCATATCTCTGTATGCGGCGGAGAATATTGCGGTAAGCTTTATTATCCTCTGATAGCTTTGCCAGCCTGCGGCTTTGTAGAGGCAAAGCAGGTTTATCAGGCCATGACGCAGACGTTTGCGGACGGAACGGTATCGCCGATCATACCTGGCTGGCTGCGCCCGAAGTATGAGGCATACGCGGGCGAGATCGTTGCTATCAGCAGGATTATGGTGCAGTACTATGATGACTACTGTCAGCGTGTTTATCCGCAGGTTAAACAGGAGGGCGCAGCATATACGGCAGAGCTGCAGAGATTGCTGGATGAACATGAGACAGCCGGGCGTGCAGCAAGGATACTCAAGAGCGAAGTGAAGGATCGGTGCTTCCATGTCAGACTCTGTCCGTCGATGGAAAAGGGGCCGCAGGCAATCGATATTGCGGAAAATATCCATGTGTTCGGCATGCATCAGTCTCCGGAGGCTGCACTGCAGCTGATTGTACATGAGTATATCATTGCGCTGATGAAACCACTTCTGGCGGGAATGCAATCGTTTGAAACCATGGAGAACTGGAAGAATGTAGAGGGTTTGGCAGAATACTACTGCGTGCAGCTGCTTGAAAGGAAGCCTTTGGCCATGCTTGCGGAGGTTGTTAAGCAATATGAGTGCATTGCAGTACGCTGCCCGGGCTTTGGGCCGGCGGATATGCTCCGGGAGATTCTGACACAGCAGAGCAGGTGATCTGCCAGTTGAGCTTCGCTTGATGCATTTATGGTATGATTGGAGCGTGCAAACGGACATTCTGAACGAATGAGCTTGTGCTCCGGCGCACAAGATGGTATCATCAGGCTGTCAACGAATCGACGTTAAGGAGGCAATCATGTTTTATTGGGACTGGACGTATATTCTGATTATTCCCGGTCTGCTGCTGGGACTGTGGGCTCAGGCAAAGGTGAAGGGCGCTTATGCGGAGTGGAGCCGGGTAGGCACGCGTCTGGGACGCTCGGCCTGCGACGTGGTGGACGATATGCTGCGCCGCAACGGCAATAATAAGGTGCGGATTTTCCAGACACAGGGCGAACTGACGGATCATTATGACCCTTCCAACGAAACGCTGAAGCTCTCTCAGGGCGTTTACGCCTCCTCCAGCGTGGCGGCGCTGGGCATTGCGGCGCATGAGGCCGGGCATGCCATGCAGAAGCACGAGCATTATGCTCCCCTCAAGCTGCGCACTGCTGTGGTGCCGGTGGTGAATATCGGCTCCTCGCTGTCCACGCCTCTGTTTCTGGCGGGCATTATCTTCTCGTGGGAACCGCTGGTCGGCATCGGCATTCTGCTTTTCAGCCTGTCGGTGATCTTTGCGCTGATCACCCTGCCGGTGGAGTTCAACGCCAGCAGCCGCGCAGTGAAGATGCTCACCGAGGGCGGATATATCACCGGCGAGGAGGAGCGTGGCGTACGCAAGGTGCTCAACGCGTCGGCGCTGACCTATGTGGCTTCTGCGGTGACCAGCCTGCTTTCACTGCTCAGGCTCTTGCTGATCGCCCGGCGTTACGACCGGGATTAAGCTTCGCGTACACAGGAGGATAGGCGGATGAAGCTGCTATTCAGACAGAGGCTGTTCTCGTGGCTGGACAGCTATGACGTATATGACGAGACGGGACGGACGGTTTATACCGTTAAGGGCCAGCTGGCCTGGGGACATTGCCTGAAGATCTTCGATGCAGGCGGCTGCGAGGTCGGTATGGTGCGTGAACGCATCATGACCCTGCTGCCGAAGTTTGAAATGGTGCAGGAGAACCGGGTGATCGGCTGTATCAGCAAGGAATTGACCTTTTTCCGGCCGAAATTCAGGATAGACTGCAACGGCTGGCAGGTGGAAGGTAATTTTTTTGAGTGGGATTACAGCATCAGGGATTCCGGCGGCAGCTTTGTGGCAGAGGTGTCCAAGCAGCTGCTGAACTGGACGGACACCTATGTGCTTGACGTAAGCGATCCTTCTGACGCGCTTTGCGTGCTGATGATGGTGCTGGCGATTGATGCGGAGAAATGCTCCCGCGACTGAACAGACACGCAAAAAGGACGGCTGCAGCGCAGTCGTCCTTTGGTTATCTCGTTCCCTTTCCGGAGGTCGCCTCCGCCCATTTCAGTACGGATTCGGCGGCGGGTCTGCCAAGTCCGGGAACCGCAAGCAACTCCTCCATAGAAGCCTCGCGGATGGCCTTCAGGCTGCCGAACCTGTTGAGCAGGGCCTTGCGCCGCTTGGGGCCGATACCGGGGATATCCTCCAGCTGGCTGTGAATGCTGGCCTTGCCGCGCAGCGCACGGTGGTGCGTGATGCCGAAACGGTGGGCCTCGTCGCGGATGCGCTGGATCAGGTGCAGCTCCGGCGTATGATGATCCAGCAGGATGGGCTCCTCGCGGTCAGGCAGGAAGATCTCCTCTTGCTTCTTCGCAAGACCGAACATGGCGACTTCAGCGCCCATATCCAGCAGGGCCTGCCGGGCAAAGCGCAGCTGCTGGGGGCCGCCGTCGATCAGCACCAGATCGGGCAGATCCGAAAACTTGCCGCCGATGGGAGACAATCCGGCGGCCTCGCGCTCGGCCTTTTCCCTGAGGCCATGGGTGAAGCGCCGCCCCAGTACCTCGTTCAGGGAGGCGAAGTCGTTGGCGCCCTCCACGGTCTTGATGCGGAAATGGCGGTACTCCTTCTTTGCCGGCACGCCGTCGATGAACACCACCATACTGGCGACGCTGAGCACGCCCTGGGTGTTGGAAATATCATAGCCTTCGATGCGCCGGGGAGGCTTCTCCAGCCCCAGCGCCCTGCCCAGCGCGGCTGCCGCACCGGTGGTGCGCTCCTCCAGGATTGCTGCGCGGGCATTGCGCTTTTCCAGCGCATCGGCAGCGTTCTTGGCGGCCAGCAGTACCAGATCATGCTTCTCGCCGCGTTTGGGCGTGGCAAGGGTCACGGCTCCGCCCTTCTGCTGACGGAGCCATTGCTCCAGCTGCTCATGCGCGCCGTCGGGCAGCGCCTGCACCAGCACATGGCGGGGTATCAGGTTCGCATCCTCATAGTACTGGGTGAGGAAGGACGCCAGCACCTCGCCGGGATGCTCGCTGCCCTCCCGGGGGAGAGGGAAGCTGTCGCCGCCGATCATCCTGCCGCCGCGCACATACACCAGCTGGATCATAGCGTCCAGCCCGTCCTGGGCGATGGCAAGGATATCCTGCTCGGAGGCGGCGGTCTGGATGGCGATCTGCCGTTCCATCAGCCCCTCCACGTCGCGGATCTTGTCGCGGATAACGGCGGCCTTCTCGTACTGCAGCTTCATGGCGGCGTCGGCCATATCGCGCTTGAGATCGCCGACGACCTTCCTGTAGTCCCCGCCGAGGAAGGCCAGCACGCCGTCCAGCATGTCCCAGTATTCCGCCTCGGTGCACTTGCCTGCGCAGGGGGCGAGGCACTTGCCGATTTCGTAATTGACGCAGGGCCGGCAGGGCGTTTTCAGCGGCAGGGCTTTTTTGCAGGTGCGCAGGGGAAATACGTCACGCACAGCGCCGATCACCTGCTTTACGGCGGTAGCGCCGATGTAGGGGCCGAAGTACTTTGCACCGTCCTTTTCCATCCTGCGGGCCAGCGTCAGGCGGGGGAAGGGCTCCTTCAGATCCACACGCAGGTAGGGATAATGCTTGTCGTCCTTGAGGAGGATGTTGTAGTAGGGACGGTGCAGCTTGATCAGGTTGCACTCAAGACACAGCGCCTCCAGATTGGAGTCGCACAGCAGCACGTCAAAATCCGCGATGTGGCTGATCATGGCGGCTACCTTGGGCGTATGGGCGGTATCGCGGAAGTAGGAGCGGACGCGGTTTTTCAGATTGACCGCCTTGCCCACGTAGATGATCGTACCCTCTGCGTCCTTCATCAGGTAGCAGCCGGGGCTTTCCGGGAGCTTCTGGATCTTCAGTTCGAGGTTTTCACCCCAGTTGATTCTGCCCACAGGGCCGCCTCCTTTCATCGGGATATGCCTTATTATACCCAAAGGGATCGAGGACTGTCAATCAGTCTTCCCGGTGATGAAAAAACGCCCCGAAGCAGACGCTTCGGAGCGTGATGGATTCGCGGATCAGGCCTTGGGCTGCTCGCTGGTGCAGTGGGCGCAGCGGGTAGCGGCGAGGGGAATCTCGCTCAAGCAATAGGGGCACTTCTTGGTGGTGGGGGCGGCAGGCTTGGGTTCTTCCTTCTTCTTGCCGATGGTCATCAGCTTGTTCATCATGCGGATGAGCACAAACAGCACGAAGGCGGTGATGATGAAGTTGATCACCGTGGTCAGGAACGCAGCCACAGCCGCGCCGAAGGTCCAGACGACGCCCTCAGAGATCTCGCCGGGCGCGCCGGTGAGGATCACGTTCAGCAGGGGGTTAATGAAATTCTTGGTCAGGGCAGTGACGATGCCGGTGAAGGCGCCGCCGATGATCACGCCGACGGCCATATCCAGCACGTTGCCGCGCAGCGCAAACTTTTTGAAATCCTCAAAGAACTTCTTCATGCAGGTTTCCTCCTTGTAATTTGTAACGTTGGATATCTTTGTCAGTATAGCACACTTCGGGCGGAAGCACAAGAGTTTCCCTTGCAGTTGGAGACGGCCTGTGCTATAATAATCAACACGCCGGAGTGGCGAAATGGCAGACGCACTTGACTCAAAATCAAGCGGGCACTCCCCGTGCGGGTTCGAGTCCCGCCTCCGGCACCACACACCTGCTGCAGACTGACGCAAACGCATCAGCTGCGGCAGGTGTTTTTTGCATTGGCGCAACGCGCGGCGTATATTGGCAGGCGATTGTTTCAATGTATACGGCATGCTATAATATGCAGGCGAGAACGACGCGATCCGGCAGGGGTGATTTTATGACGAAGACGATGGTGATCCTGATGGGGCTTCAGGGGAGCGGGAAAAGTACGTTCTATCACAGGTATCTTCAGGATGATTTTGTCCGCGTGAATCTTGACACGCTCAAAACCCGGCGGCAGGAGAGCAGGCTGATCGCGTACTGCATCGCGGAGGGAAAATGCTTCGCTGTGGACAATACGAACCCGACAAGAGCCGACCGGCAGAGGTACATCCAGCCTGCAAAGGCCGCCGGCTACCGGATTGTCGGCTGCTTTATGGAGTCGAAGCTGCGGGCGTGCATCGAACGCAACGAGCAGCGGACAGGAAAAGCAAAGGTTCCGGCGACAGCGATCGCGGCTACGTCCAACAAGCTGCAGATTCCGAATTATGAAGAGGGCTTTGACGAATTATACTTCGTGAAAAACGGCGGGCAGACCATGACCGTGGAGAAATGGAGAGAATGAAAATGAATTTTGATGAGCTGGACAGGCAGATGCGGCTTTATGAGCAATCCATAGACCAGCGTATCCTGCCTGATATGTATCTGGTTGCCAGGCTGGACGGAAGAAGCTTCTCCAGACTGACCAAGGAAATATGCGATTTTGAGGCGCCCTTTGACGCGCGCTTCCGTGACATGATGGTCAATACGGTGAAGCAGCTGATGGACTGCGGCTTCCGCGTGGTATACGGCTTTACGGAGAGCGACGAAATATCCCTTCTCTTCCACAGGGAGGAAAATGCTTTCGGCAGGAAGGTGCGCAAGTACAACTCCATCCTTGCAGGCGAGGCCAGCGCAGCCTTTTCCCTTCAGCTGGGTCAGGCAGCAGCCATGGACTGCCGTCTGGTTCCGCTGCCCAATCTGGAGCGGGTGAAGGACTACTTCCTGTGGAGGCAGGAGGACGCAGCCAGAAACGCGCTGAATTCACACTGCTACTGGCTGCTGCGCAAGGAGGGGCTGGACGCCCGGACGGCAACGGCAGAGCTGGAAGGCAAAAGCACGGCGTACAAGAACGAGCTGCTGTTCTCCCGGGGGATCAATTTAGACAAGCTTCCCCTGTGGCAAAAGCGGGGAGTCGGCGTGTACTGGGCGGACGTGGAAAGAAAGGGCTATAACCCGGTTGCAAGGCAGGAGGTAACGGCTGTTCGCCGCGGGCTGAAGGTGGAATACGATCTGCCGCGGGGAGTGCAGTATGCGCAGCTGGTTACGGCCTTGTTGGCATAAGACAGATGACGCAGAGCATTTGCACCAACCGGCGGAGCATTGCAGGAGGCTCCGCTGTTTTTTTGTTGCGCCGGGGCGAAATCTGTGATATATTGTCATCAACTCACTTCAAATGGAGAATAAGAATAATGAAAGAGTTTTTCCTGTATTTTTTCGGCGAAGGAACCCAGCCGGAGTTTGCATTGTTCACGCCTGCTCACTTTGCGCCCGTTTTGCTCATGCTCGGCGCGATCGCGCTGATCAGCCGCTTCAGGGACAGGATTCGCACAAGCCGCCATGAGGAGACGCTGCGCTTTGTGCTGGCCTTTGCGCTGATCATCTCCGACATGTCCTACTATTGGCGGCTGGTGGGTTCGCCGTGGCTGCATCCCGGCCCGGTGGAGAATCTGCCCATCGGCGTGTGCGGCTGGGCGGTGATCTTCTGCAGCTTTATGCTGGCGGGCAAGAAGCAGGGCCTGTTCGACATAGCCTACTTCTGGCTGCTTTCGGGCTCCGTGTTTGCGCTGCTGACGCCCACGCCCCTGACCTACACCGGCCCGACCAGATTCAGGTATTATCAGTTCTGGCTGGAGCATACCCTGGGTTATGTGGCCATCTTCTACATGATCTTTGTGCATGGTATGCGGCCCACGGTGAAATCCGCTGTTCGTTCCTGGGTGCTGCTGGTGGTGATGGCAGTCATCGCCTACAGCGTTAACAGGATGATTCCCGGAGCCAACTACCTGTACATGGCCCGGCCTGAAGCCGCGCCCTCGGTGCTGGATATCCTCCCACCCAACTTCGGCCTGAGGACGGCGATCATCGCGGCGGTGATCACGCTGATGTATGCGCTGGCATATCTGCCATGGTATATGAAGGACAAGAAGGCCGCCCGCGCATGACGGGAAAAGCGCTGCAGCTGCTGATGGCTGCAGCGTCTTTTTGTGCCGCCGGGCCGTTATATGAACCGGGCGTTAAGAATGTGGAAAGGAAATGAGAATTTTCGTCGAAAACGCTTGTGGTCGCCGTAATGATAGCATAGAATAAAGTGTTTCCGTTAACTAATGATAACGAATTGCTGGAGGGAAATCGATGAAGAAGATCTACACCCAATCTGTAGGCGAGGTCCTTCAGGGGTTGGGCGTGGACGCGAACGGCCTGTCGACGCAGCAGGCGAAGGAGCGTCTGGAAAAGTACGGCCCCAACAAGCTGAAGGAAGGCGAAAAGCCTACGCTGCTGCAGCGCTTTATCGCGCAGCTGAAGGATCCCATGCTGATCATCCTGCTGATTGCTGCAGGCGTCAGTGCGCTGACCGGTATGCTGGCGGGCGAGAACGAGTGGGCCGAGGTCATTATCATTCTGGCTGTGGTGCTGCTCAACGCCATTCTGGGCGTGATTCAGGAGAGCAAGGCCGAGGCTGCCATCGAGGCGCTGCAGACCATGACTGCCGCTACCTGCAAGGTGCTGCGCGATGGCAAGCAGGTCAGCCTGCATTCCGATGAGCTGGTGCCCGGCGACGTGGTGCTGCTGGAGGCCGGCGACGCTGTGCCTGCGGACGGCCGCATCATTGAAAACGCTTCCCTGAAGATTGAGGAAGCAGCCCTGACCGGCGAATCCGTGCCTGTGAACAAGGCGCTGGAGGCACTGGGCGTGACCGGTGAGGCAGACGTTCCCTTGGGCGACCGCAAGAACATGTGCTATATGGGATCCACCGTGGTGTACGGCCGCGGCAAGGCCGTGATCACCGCTACCGGCATGGAAACCGAGATGGGCAAGATCGCCGGCGCGCTGGCTGCGACGCAGAAAGAGCAGACGCCCCTGCAGCGCAAGCTGGACGAGCTGGGCAAGCTGCTGTCCAAGATGGTGCTGGGCATCTGCGTGTTCATTTTCGCCTTCAACCTGTTCATGGCGCGGGGCGAGCTGGCGGTGCAGGGACATGCCCTGACTGTGATTCTGGAGACCTTCATGGTGGCTGTGTCTCTGGCCGTGGCGGCCATTCCCGAGGGCCTGGCTACGGTGGTGACGGTGGTGCTGTCCATCGGCGTGACGAAGATGTCCCAGCGCAACGCGGTAATCCGCCGCTTGACTGCGGTGGAAACGCTGGGCTGCACGCAGGTGATCTGCTCCGACAAGACCGGCACCCTGACCCAGAACAAGATGACCGTGGTGGATCATCTGGGCGATACCGCCAAGGTGGCTACTGCCATGGCGCTGTGCTCCGATGCGAACCTGAATGAGAACGATCAGGCTGAAGGCGAGCCCACCGAGTGCGCGCTGGTCAACTTTGCCTGCGCCGAAGGCCTGAAGAAGCATGAACTGGAAAAGGCGACTCCCCGTGTGGACGAGGCTCCCTTTGATTCCAGCCGCAAGATGATGTCCACCATCCACGCCGTGGACGGCGCTTATGTGCAGTACACCAAGGGTGCTCCGGACGTGGTGCTTTCCCTTTGTGCCTATTATGAAGAAAACGGCGAAGTGCGGCCCATGACCGACGCGAAGCGCAGCGAGATCATGGCTGCCAACAAGGCCATGGCCGACAGGGCTCTGCGCGTGCTGGCGGCTGCAAAGCGTGACTGGCAGCACAAGCCCGAGGACAACACGCCCGAGTATCTGGAGCGGGAGCTTGTGTTCCTGGGCCTGACCGGCATGATCGATCCTGTGCGTCCCGAGGTGAAGGCGGCTATCGAGGAATGCCGCTCCGCCGGTATCCGCGCTGTGATGATCACCGGCGACCACAAGGATACTGCCGTGGCCATTGCCAGGGAGCTGGGCATCATCACCGACGCCTCCCAGGCCATTACCGGCTCCGAGCTGGACAATATTCCGGACGACCAGATCGGCGAGTTTGTGAAGAAGTACGGCGTGTATGCCCGCGTGCAGCCTGAGCACAAGGTACGCATCGTCAACGCGTGGAAGATGAACGACGCCATTACCGCCATGACCGGCGACGGCGTGAACGACGCGCCCTCCATCAAGTCCGCCGATATCGGCGTGGGCATGGGCATCACCGGTACCGACGTAACCAAGAACGTGGCTGATATGGTGCTGGCGGACGACAACTTTGCCACCATCGTGTCCGCTGTGGGCGAGGGCCGCCGTATTTACGACAACATCCGCAAGGCCATTCAGTTCCTGTTGGCGTCCAATATGTCCGAGGTGCTGGGCGTGTTCTGCTCCACGCTGATGGGCTTCACGCTGCTCAAACCCGTGCATCTGCTGTTCATCAACCTGGTGACGGACTGCTTCCCCGCGCTGGCGCTGGGTATGGAAAAGGCTGAGCCCGACACCATGCAGCGTCCTCCCCGCGACTCCCGCGAGGGTATCTTTGCCGGCGGCTTGTTCGGCGATATCGCCTATCAGGGTATCCTGGTAACGGTGCTGACCATCGTCTCCTACATCATCGGCAACTGCTTTGAGGCGGGCAGGATCTGCATGCCTGTGGGCGTGTCCAACCACGGCATGACTATGGCTTTCCTGACCATGTCCATGTGCGAGATCTTCCACTCCTTCAACCTGCGCTCCCAGCGCAAGTCCATCTTCAGCCTTAAGAGCCACAACGTGATCCTGTGGGCCGCCATGGCGGGATCCCTGCTGCTGACCACGCTGGTGCTGGAGGTGCCCTTCATTGCCAGTGCCTTCGGCTTCACGCCCATCGGTCTGGTGGAGTACAGCATTGCAATGGTGCTGGCGCTGCTGGTGATTCCCGTGGTGGAAATTGTGAAGTTCTTCCAGCGGAAGGCTTCTACGCGCTGATCCCTTTCGCCGGGCGGATGCAGATCCGTCCGGCGTTTTTCAGGCATTGGCGGATCCGGAAAAAATCCGCCCGACAATCAGCCTTTCCCCTTGACAATAGGGGGCTCATTAGGTATAATGTAAAGGCTGTATTGTAGCGATTCGGGACAGATGATCCCGATTGACGAACTTTTGTGAGGAGTGTTGACCATGTTCCGTACTTACCAGCCCAAGAAGCGTCAGCGCAGCAAGGTGCACGGCTTCCGCGCCCGTATGTCTACCAAGAATGGCCGCCGCGTGCTGGCTGCCCGTCGTCGTCGCGGCCGCAAGAGCCTGACCGTGTAATCGACTGACCCATACCACGGTTTGTGGATGAAGCCCGCCCGAAGCGCATGCCGCTGTGATTGGGCGGGCTTTTCCTCATATTTTGGAGAGAACGCGGAATCCGCCGCGCTTTCATAACCGGAGGATCGAAGGACGCTCCGGCCGTCTGTCAATAAGGATGGATCACCCATGGAAAGACGTTATCGGCTGCAAAAAAACAGGACGTTCCAGTACGTGTATCGCCGCGGAAAGAGCGTCGCCTGTCGCGATCTGGTCATGCTTGTTGCCCGGGGCAAAAGCACGCAGGTCGGTTTTTCCGTCAGCAAGAAGGTGGGCAACGCTGTGACCCGCAATCTGGTCAAGCGCCGCCTGCGCGAATGCTTCCGGCCCTATCTGGGGGACGTGAAAACCGGGCTGTACGTTATCGTAGCCAGGCCGTCGGCCGCAGAGGCCACCTTCCAGTCCCTGAGCAGGGACGTGCGATACCTGCTGCGCAAGCATGACGCGCTCATCCGCGCTGCGGATGCAAAGGAAGGGAATCGCGCCCAATGAAACGCGTGCTTCTTTGGCTCATCCGCTTTTACCGCAGGAACCTGAGCCCCCGCAAGGGCGGCCCCTGCTGCCGCTACTTTCCCACCTGTTCCCGCTATGCCCTGACCGCTGTCGAGCGCTACGGGGCCATCAAGGGCGGCAGGCTGGCTGTATGGCGCATCCTGCGGTGCAACCCCTTCAGCAAGGGCGGCTATGACCCCGTACCCGAAGATCCTCTCACGACCCTAAGGAGGGAATAACCCCGCATGAACGAGTTCCTCAAAGGTATCCTGGACGGAATCTACTCCCTGGTGGGCAACTATGGCTGGTCCATCGTGCTGTTCACACTGCTGATCAAGCTGATCCTCACTCCCTTCGACTACAAGAGCCGCGTCTCCATGCGCAAGACCACCAAGATTCAGCCCCAGATCGCGGCGATCCAGAAGAAGTACGCCAAGGATCAGGACAAGATGAATCAGAAGATGAGCGAGCTGTACCGCAAGGAAAAGA
>JAFURI010000071.1 GCA_017471885.1 Clostridia bacterium
CCTCGCCCTGTCCCGCGCTGACGTGGTCATCACCTCCGGCGGCCTCGGCCCCACGGTGGATGACATCACCAAGCGCATCGCCGCCAAGGTGGCGGGCAAGGAGCTGGTGCTCTTCCCCGAAGCGGAGGAAATGGTTCGCCGCCGCTTCCGCCAGTACCACGCCAGCATGACCCTCAACAACCTGTCGCAGGCTATGTTCACGCCGGATTCCACGCTGCTCCTCAACCACAACGGCACCGCTCCGGGCGCTATTGTGCCCATGTGGGACGGCAAGGTGGTCATTCACCTGCCCGGCCCGCCCTTTGAGCTGCAGCCCATGTGGCTTAATCAGGTGGAGCCGTGGCTACAGCAGCGCTCCGGCCGGGTGCTGGTGAGCCGCTACGTCCGCGTGTTCGGCATGGGCGAGGCTGCGGTGGACGATCTGCTTGCCGATCTGGAGGCGGGGGAGAACCCCACCCTGTCCCCCTACTGCTCGCTGGGCGAAATGCAGCTGCGCGCCACCGCTTCCGCCCCCACCGCTGATGAGGCCGAAGCCCTGCTGGAGCCCCTGCTGGCAGAGGTGCAGCGCCGGCTGGGCGACGTGATCTATGCCATTGAGCCGGACGATAACGGCTCCCTTGCCAAGTCCTGCGTGGAAGCCCTGAAGGCCCGCGGCTGGACGGTCGCCACGGCGGAAAGCCTCACCGGCGGCATGATCGCCGCCAATCTGGTGAACATCTCCGGCGCATCCAGCGTAGTGCGGGGCGGTTTTGTCACCTATCAGACCGATACCAAGACCGTGCTGCTGGACGTACCCGCCGAGGTGATCGAAGAGCATGACGTGGTCAGCGCCGAGGTTGCCGTGGGAATGGCGAAGGGCGCCCGGGAAAAGCTGGGCGTGGATATCGCCGTCAGCGCCACCGGTCTGGCAGGCCCCGACGGCGGCACGCCGGAGCGTCCCGTGGGCACGGTGTATCTGGGTATTTCCACCGCGGCAGGAACCTATCCCATCCGTCTTAGCCTCACCGGCAACCGCGAGCGGATCCGCACCCTTGCCATGAAGCACGCCGTCAACGCCGTGCGCCGCGAAGTGCTGAAAATGTAACCCTCATGCCTGCATAAGCCGTATCCGCTGCGGATATCCTATCCTCACCAACCATAAGGAGGTAGGTTTCATGCTGGATACGGTTTCTCTTCTGCTGGTCATTGTAGGCGCAGTCAACTGGCTGCTGGTGGGCGTCTTTCAGTTTGATCTGGTCAGCTGGCTCTTCGGCGGACAGGGAGCGCTCATCAGCCGCATTGTGTATACGCTGGTGGGCGTAGCCGGTCTGTGGTGCATTTCGCTGCTTTTCCGCGACAGGAAATCCTCCTGACGTTGACAGGCGCAGGAAATTGTTTACAATAGAAGCACACCCTGATGAAAGGATGATTCCTTCATGAAGTACACCGGCGCGGGCATTGTGCCTGCCGATATCCTCCTTCCCCGGGAGGACGTTCCCTCCACCACCTGGGCCTGCGTGGCCTGCGATCAGTACACCTCCCAGCCCGAATACTGGGCCGACGTGGAAAAGCAGGTCGCTGATGCGCCCTCCACCCTGCGTCTGATGCTCCCCGAGTGCTACCTGAGCGAAACTGCCCGGCGCGTACCGGAGATCCACCAGACCATGGCGGATTATCTCCGTCAGGGCGTGGTGCAGCCTGCCGTCACCGGCGGCTTTGTGCTGGCAGAGCGCTCCACCCCCAGCGGCGCGCGTCTGGGCCTTGTCTGCGCGGTGGATCTGGAGCAGTATGACTTCACCCCCGGCAGCAGGAGTCTGGTGCGTCCCACCGAGGAGACCATCGCGTCCCGTCTGCCTGCCCGGCTGGAAATCCGCCGCGGCGCGCCCATCGAGCTGAGCCATATCCTGCTGCTGGTGGACGATCCCCTGCGGACGGTGATCGAGCCCCTCTACGCCCGGCGCGATCAGCTGCCCCTTCTGTACGATTTCCCGCTGATGGGCGGCGGCGGCCGCCTCAGAGGCTGGGCGGTGGCGGACGAGGGCCTTCACGCCCGCATTTACGATGCGCTGCTGGCCCTCAGGGATCAGCAGGGCGAGCATCCGCTGCTCTTCGCCGTGGGCGACGGCAATCATTCCCTGGCCACCGCCAAGGCCTACTGGGAGGAAATCAAGCCCTCCCTTACCCCGGAGCAGCAGCTGACCCACCCTGCCCGCTTTGCGCTGGCTGAGGCGGAGAACATCCACGACGATGCGCTGATCTTCGAGCCCATTCACCGTGTGCTGACCCATGTGGATCCCGCCCATGTGATGCAGGACTGGGCGCAGTACTGCAGCGGGCGCGGGATGGAGCTGTGCCGGGAAGGCGGCGAAGTCTGCGCGAAGGTGATTTACGCCGGCACGGAGACGGAGACGGTGATCCGCAATGCGGACGGCGCGCTCCCCGTGGACACCCTGCAGCGGTATCTGGACGATTTCCTGCGCCGCCATCCTGAGGCGGAGATCGACTACATCCACGGCGACGACGTGCTGCGCCAGCTGACGTCCCAGCCCGGCTGCATGGGCTTCCTGCTCCCGCCGCTGGACAAGAGCAGCTTCTTCTCCGCCATCAGGGCGCTGGGCGTGCTGCCCCGCAAGACCTTCTCCATGGGACACGCCCATGAAAAGCGCTTCTACATGGAGTGCAAGACCATCGTCTGACCGAAAAAAACCTCCGAACCGCTGATGATCACGGTTCGGAGCTTTTTTTGTTTATTCCACGGTAACGACGCATTCGTTGGCCAGCAGGCCGTCCAGATAGTAGCAGAGGATATACTTGCCGGGAACGCCGCCGGCAAACTGCACGCAGCCGTCCGTCAGCCCGGTGATATCCGCATTCCAGGTGTCGTTTTCGTTCAGCTCCGGCATGAAGACAAAGCCGCTCAGCATCGAATACACGCTGCCGTCAGGCGCCTTCAGAGCAATGACCAGCATCGCGTCCTTCTCCTCCGCAACCTGATATGTACTGACCGCCTGCAGGTAATACCGCATATTCGCGTCGCCCAGCTTCAGGTGCTCCGCAGGCGGCAGCAGCTCCGTGCCCTGCACCGGCTGATCCGCAGGCAAGCAGGTCATGTACAGCGTCTGATCCTGATAGGCATACGCCGTGAACGCGGCGGACTGCTCCGTATCCACCTTCACAGCCTCGCGGACAGAGATTCCCTCTGTATCCAGCTGACCGTTATGAGCGGGGAGCATCCACACATAATAGCTTCGTCCCGGCACGTAGCCGAACAGCATCTCTCCGTCGTCCCACTTCACCTCGGTATAGGAGTAGTAGCCGTTTCCGGCGTCCTCCCACACCACATAGTATACGTTATCGTCCGCGTCTTCCGGCCGGGGAAGGTGATTCCACACAACCGTCATGCAGCCCTTGTCCGGCGTCACGCGCAGATCACGGATCCACTTCTCTCCGCTGCGCAGCTCATTGCGCCCGTTCGCCGGGCCTTCGCCTGCAAGATGCGCCCGAATGGTATCCGCAGGATAGGCAAGGTATCGGTTGATACCCTCGCCGAATGCCGCCGCAGTAATGCCCGCCAGCTGGCCCTGACTGTTCACCAGCGCCGCGCCGGGCTTCATGCTCTCAAGGCCGGTGTACAGCAGCGCACCGTCATCCTCGAACACCGCCATGGTGACGCGGGATGCGCCGCCCGTCACAAGCCCCTGCTCCGTCAGCGCCATGCAGGTCATGTCAGCCTCCGCGTCGCCCAGCGCGAGGGGCTGCGCGGGGGCGGGCTGCGCCAGTGTCAGCACCACGAGCCCCGAGCCGTCGCAGGCATAGCGCACGTCGGTCACGTCCAGCCGGCCGCCGCTGCCCACAGCATACAGCGTGCCCTGCGGCAGCGAAGCAAAGCCCGCCGTGATCAGCGTGGTCTGATTCTCCACAAGCGCCGCCGAGCCCAGCAGCTCCGCCTCGCCGTCCTCCCGGATCCGGGTCAGCGCGTATACCGGGGACTGCTCCTCCGCCTGTGCGGAAATAATTCCCAGCAGCAGGCAGACGGCACACAGCAGCGTTATCAGCTTTTTCATAGCAGCGCCTCCGTCAGTCAATCAGCTTCATCTGATCCACGTCGAACACGCCCAGCGTGGTCAGGCGCAGGGAGGGAATCACCGGCAGGCTGGTGAAGGACAGCGTCATGAAGGGATCAATACCCTCTGCCACGCCGCGCTTATACGCCTCCTGCTTGCAGCGCTCCAGCCTGTCGTTGACCTCCTCCAGCGGGCAATCGGTGAACAGGCCGCCCAGCGGCAGCGCCAGCTCGCCCTTGATTTCGCCGCCGTCCACGATGACAAGGCCGCCCTTCATCTCCCGCAGGCGGTTCACCGCCAGCACGATATCCGCATCGTTGGTACCGCAGGCGATGATGTTGTGGCTGTCGTGGGCGATGCTGGCCGCGATGGCGCCACTCTTCAGGCCGTAGCCCTTCACATAGCAGCTGGCGGTGTGGCCGGTATTGCGATAGCGCTCGCACACGGTCATCTTGAGGATATCCTGCTCCACGTCCACGCCCTGCGCGCGGCCCAGATTCCGGGTCACGATCTGACCGGGGATCATGCCGATCAGCGGTGCGCTCTCGCCCAGCTGGAGCTTCTCCTCCGTCAGCGGCGGCAGATGGAAGGTATCGTTCACCGCGCTGAGGATATCCGGATCCACCTCGGGCTCCGTCAGGGCCACCTCGCCGCCGTTCCACACGCACCGGCCGCGCTTGAAAACCATCTCCACGTTCACGTCCTGCAGATTGTCCAGCACAGCTAAATCCGCCAGATAGCCGGGAGCGATGGCGCCCTTGTTGTTCAGCAGGAAGTAGCGGGCGGCGTAATGGCTGGCCACCTTGATGGTCAGGATGGGATCCGCGCCGTTGCGGATGGCCTTGCGGACGATGTAGTCGATATGGCCCTTTTCCAGCAGATCATGGGGATGCTTGTCGTCGGTGGAAAACATGCAGCGGTGGGCGTACTGCTCGGTGAGCAGCGGCATCAGCGCGTCCAGATTCTGGGCGGCGGTGCCCTCGCGGATCATGATAAACTGGCCCTTGCGCAGCTTCTCCAGCGCGTTCTCGAAGGTATCGCACTCGTGATCAGAATACACGCCGGCGGAAATATATGCGTCCAACGCATGCCCGGAAAGGCCGGGCGCATGGCCGTCGATCTTCTTGTGATGGGCCTGGGATACCACAATTTTCTCGATGGTAGTGCGGTCGCCGTAGATCACGCCGGGATAGTTCATCATTTCCGCCAGACCCAGTACGCGGGGATGATCAAAATAGGCGTTGATATCGCGCCAGGACAGCTTGGCTCCGCTCTCCTCAAAATCCATGGAGGGGACGCAGGAGGGCAGTATGAAATGCACGTCCAGCGGCAGATCCTCGGAGGCGGCCATCATATAATCGATGCCTCCCACGCCGCACACATTGGCGATCTCATGCGGATCGGTGATGACGGTGGTCGTGCCGTGAGGAATCACCGCACGGGCGAAGGACGAAGGCGACACCAGCGAGCTTTCCAGATGGATATGCGCGTCAATGAAGCCCGGCACCACAATCTTGCCGGAAACGTCCACTTCCTCCACACCGCTGTAATCGCCCATGCCGATCACCAGTCCGCCTACCACGGCGATATCGCCCTGACACAGCTCGTTGGAGAATACATTCACATAGGTAGCGTTCTTCAGCACCAGATCAGCCTTTTCCTGACCCATTGCCGCCCGCACCATGCGCTGCTTCTTTCTGACCTTCTGGGTAATGCGTTCCGCTCTGGTCTTGCTCGTATCCATCCGCTGCCGCTCCTTTCACCTTGCGTGCTTATTTGATTGATTATAGCACATCTGGCAGGGGTTTATCAATGGGGCTGCCAGATGGCTCTGCCCTCTGGACTCCCGGCAGAGACTCTGTCTCTGCACTCTGATCAGGGCGCTGCCCTGACAACCCGTGCAGGAGGCTCTGTCTCCGCCAGAGAACGCTGCTCTCTGGACTCTCGCTTAAGGGTCTTTGACCCTTAAGAATCCCGGTTCCGGCGGCGTAGCCGCCGGGCTGTGCCGGTGACAGGCCGCTCCCTTGCAGGGGTCACGGCGGAGTCTTCGACTCTTTTCTTTACGGCTGCGCCGCGACGCGGGCGTGCGGCAGGTATCGCGGCAGCGTCGAAAAGGGGCG
>JAFURI010000072.1 GCA_017471885.1 Clostridia bacterium
ACCCAGCCCAGCTGGGCGATATCATCCGCACAGCAGGTCATGGCCATGCGGCCGAACAGGTAGTAGCCCTTGGGCAGCGCCTTGTCCGGATAGGCCACGCCCACCACGCGCACGGTCTTGCGGTCGTAGCGCTCGGGATGCTCCATGCTGTCCAGATAGAAGGTGCCAAAGTCCTCGTCCCTGATATCGATGACCGCAGACTTCATGTCATAGGGCAGATCCTCGTCCGCCACGCCGTCCTCGCTGGTGCCGTCCACATTCTCGAAGATGATGTTCGTGCGGGCGTTGATGGCCTTCATCTGCCGCCGCCACTGGCTCTTGGGATGCTCGGGTTTGCAGCGGTTGACCACGATCAGCTCGGTCTTCTTCATGGGATCGGTCAGCAGCTGGCGCATGTTGGTCATGTAGTTTTCGTAGGTGGTGGCGTCCACCATGGTGATGATCTGCGCCACCCGCCAGTCCGCAGGCATGGGCGTGCTGCCCAGATAATCCACGCCCCATACCGTGTTGTATTCCACAATGATGCGGTCGGGCTTATACTTCTCGTCCAGCTCGCGGAGCTTCTCCACGGTGAACTCTTCCTTTTCCTCCAGCTGCACGAAGGTGGAGTTGTAATCGTTGAGCAGATCGCCGTCGTACTCAACCTCACCCTCCTCGCAGGAGATGATCAGGGACTTATAGCCCCGGGAGAAGTCCTCATCCTCGAACATGGAGTTGATCAGCGTGGTCTTTCCGCTCTCCAGAAAGCCCATGACCAGATAAACCGGTACAATCCGGCGCCTCTTTATCTTCATACCCTGAACAGCGTGCGAAGCGCTGCCTCCTCGATGTGCGCGCCGATGACGCACAGCCGTCCGGTGTAATCGGCAGAGCCCTTGCGGAACTGGCTCTCGCCGGGCACATAGTCAAACTGGAACCACTCGCCTGCGGCATTCTGCAGGATGCCCTTGGCGCGCAGCACCTGACCGTACTTCTCCTCGTCGGAGAGCTGATCCAGCATGGCCTTCACCTCATCCATCTCATAGCGGCGGGCCGTCTCCACACCCACGGAGACAAACACCTCGTCCGCATGATGGTGATGATGCTCATGATCATGATCGTGACAGCCGCAGGTGCAGTGCTCGTCATGCTCATGGTGATGATGCTCATGCTCGTGATCGTGGCAGTGGCACTCCTCACCGTGCTCGTGGTGATGATGCTCATGATCGTGATCGTGGCAGTGGCACTCCTCGCCGTGCTCATGGTGATGATGCTCATGATCATGGTCGTGGCAGTGGCACTCCTCGCCGTGCTCATGGTGATGATGCTCATGCTCGTGATCGTGGCAGTGGCACTCCTCACCGTGCTCATGGTGGTGATGCTCATGCTCGTGGTCGTGGCAGCCGCAGGCGCAGTGCTCGTCATGCTCCATGTGCATGTCGATGGGCTTGCCGCTCTCGATGATCTCCAGCATGAAATCGGCCTCCAGATCATCCCACGGGGTGGTGATGATGCGGCAGCCGGGATGCTGCTCCTCAATGAGCGCACGGGACTTTTCCACGCGCTCGGCGCTCAGGTTCTGGGTGCGGGAGAAGATGATGGTATCCGCCGTCTTCACCTGATCCAGGAAGAACTCTCCGAAGTTCTTCATATACATGCGGCACTTGCCGGCGTCCACCACGGTGGCGCAGCCGTGCAGGTCGATTTCGTGACGCTCGGCGCAGCGGTTCACAGCGGCGACGATGTCGCTCAGCTTGCCCACGCCGGAGGGCTCGATAATCAGCCGGTCGGGGCTGTACTTCTCAATCAGCTCATCCACAGCCTTCTGGAAATCGCCCACCAGCGTGCAGCAGATGCAGCCGGAGTTCATCTCGGTCACGGTGACGCCGGAGTCCTTCATGAAGCCTCCGTCGATGCCCACCTCGCCGTACTCGTTCTCCAGCAGAATAATCTTCTCCTCGCGCACCTTGCCGGTGAGGAGCTTCTTGATCAGCGTGGTCTTGCCCGCGCCGAGGAAACCGGAAATAATGTTGACCTTGACCATGGTTCCTTTGCTTCCTTTCTATATACAGGGGGTAGTTGACGCCTTTGTGCCGTTGCCAGCATCTTTCAGTATACCACCCGCAGGGGGTATAATCAAGAGGGAAAACCATATAGTTAGAGAAAACTTACTGCATGTATTCCTGATGGAAGCTGCCCTTCACATTCAGGAAGTCCCTCAGCCGCACCAGCATGTAATACAGCACCGCCCGGCTCTCAAACTCCTCGCGGCTCCCGGGCAAGGGCTGACGCTTCATATCCTCCAGCAGATCGGCAAGCCCGGCCTGCAGGCGCGCGGTATCGTTGTCCATGCGGTATTCCTCCGCCACTCTGCGGAAGAAATCCTCCACCGCCTGATGCTGGGCCGGAAGGTGCGTCAGCTGTCCCGCCGCGATGATGATCTGCAACAGAATCTCCCGCTGCCGGGCGCGCATGTCCACATACGCCAGATCAAAGGCCGGATAGGCCCGCAGATGATTGTCGCAGTTGCTTACCGCCAGCCTTCTCGCCGAGGCCAGCGCATCATCCAGCTGCTTCAGCTGTGCCTCCGCCTGACAGGAGGGATCTGCCGCCAGTGAGAGCAGACGACGCATTTCGCTGTCCACAGCCGCCATTTTCTCCTGCATGCGGCGTTCGTCGGAGCGGAGAGTCAGGTTCACCATCACGCCCACACCCGCGCCGATGAGGAATATCAGCGTCTCGTTCCAGATCATGTCCAGCGGCATGCCGCCCTCCGCCATGAAGTGGGAGGCCAGCACGGCGCAGATGCTCAGCGCATACATCCAGCCCGCGCAGCAGCATATCACCGCAAACAGGAACAGGAAGGCCGCGAAGCCCGCCACATTATACCCCAGCGCCTGAAAGCAGATCCATGCCGCCGCCAGCGACACGCCGTAAGCCCCCAGCCTGCCTGCCGCCACCCGGAGGGTCTCCCGCTTGGTGCCCAGGATGCTCAGCAGGGTGATGACCCCCGCCGTAGCGCTGTAGCGCAGTCCCAGCATTTCCGCCAGCAGCACGGCGATGAGCGCGCCAAGGGACAGCTTCAGCCCCTGCAGGAGGTAGCTCCTCTTCAATCTGAACCTTTTCATGTCCTCACGCTCCGGTTTCTTCCATATAGATACGCGCGGCGGGCGGCGCAAGGCGGCAGCCCTGCTGATGCACCACCTCCAGGATGCGGCGGTTGAGCCGATCCTTGATGGCGCGGTACTGGCCGAAATCCGCCGTGGAGGAGTAGCAGCGCACGTTCAGCACCACGCCGGCGGCGTCCAGCCTGTCCACAATCACCTGCACGTTATCGGACAGAATACCCTCATCCTCGCACAGCGCCGTCTCCAGGGCGGCGGTCAGGTTCTTCAGCTGCTCGGGCGCGGTTTCATGCCCCAGGTTCAGGTCAAAGGTCCACAGTCTGCTGGTGCGGCGGGTGTTATTGTGGATATACTCCGCACACACCGCAGCGTTCTCCACGGTGATCAGCACGTTGTCGGGCGTGCGCAGGCGTGTGGAACGGAAGGAGATATCCTCCACCGTGCCCGATACCGCGCCGAGGGTCACAAAATCCCCCAGAGCGAAAGGCCGCTCCAGCACCAGCGTCACACCGGCGATCAGGTTGGACAGGGTGGACTGGGCCGCCAGCGACACCGCCAGACCAGCCACTCCCGCGCCCGCAATAACGCTGCCCACCGGCAACCCCAGCAGCCCAAGCCCCGACAGCACGGCAAACAGCGCCACCACCGCCTTATAGATGTTCTCAAAAAAGCGACCGATGGTTTTTCCGCTGTCCACCTCCACGGCGTCTTCCACGCTGCGCACAAGCAGCTGGCACACCGGCGCGGATCGCCACAGTCCCCAGCAGATCAGGAATACCAGCACCGCCCGGCTGACAGGAATCAGCACCGCCAGCATCAGCTCCGTCTCTACCGGCAGGGGCAGCGCCAGCAGACCGCCCGCCAGCAGACCATAGCTGATCAGCAGCGCACAGGGATCGGCAAACCCTACCGACAGGACTTTCAGCCACTGGGGCATATATTTTTCCAGCCTTGCCTGCAGCGCGCGGATCAGCCTGCGCAGCGGCTTGCCGCCCAGCGTCGCCGCCGCCAGCAACACGCAGCCCGCCCCAAGGCGGATCAATGCCGTTTCACTCATTCGTCCGTACCTCCGTATGCATTATGCGTCCGTCTCACTTCAGCGATTCCAGAAAGCGGGCCAGCAGCGGGTTTTCATCATTGCGCCGCCATGCCGCGATAATTTCCACCTTCTCCTCCGCGCCCTCCATGGGCACAAAGGTCAGGTTGTCCGCATTCACCAACTTGCCCGTGACGAAGCTGGGCAGGATGGATACGCCCTGCTCCGCCGCCACCATCATCAGGATGCTCTCCGCATCGCCCGAGCGGAACAGGATATCCGGATGATAGCCCGCGTGCTCGTACAATTCCACAAAGCGGCTGTCGCCCACGGATTCGCCGTTGCTGGACAGGGTCATAAACAGGATCGGCTCGCCCTTGAGCTCGCTCCGCTTCACCTGCCTCCTGCGGGCCAGCGGATGGCTGTTGTACACCGCCAGCGTCAGAGGACTGCGCTCCGCCACGCGCCAGGACACTTCGTCGTTCTTGCACAGCTCCGAGCTGTCCCAGGTGAATATCATATCATATTCGCCCCGCAGCAGCCCCGCCGCCAGCTGATCCGTATTCCTGCGGTAGCAGGACAGCAGCACGTTGGGGAACTCCGCATGGAACGCGCCAAGACGGCCGGACAGATCGCTGCGCTCATAGCCCTTGGTATAGCCGATGCGCAGCGTGCCGCTCCAGCCCACAGACGCCTCCTGCACCCGCTCCACCGCCCGGTCAATCCGGCTGAGGATCGCTTTGGCTTCCACCAGAAAGGCGCTGCCTGCCAGCGTCAGCGCCACGGGACGGCTGCGCCGGTCGAACAGCGTCACCTGCAGCATATCCTCCAGCGCGCGGATCTGCTGGGTAATGGCCGTCTGGGTAATATAGTGCGCCGCAGCCGCCCGGGTGAAGGATCTTGTCTCCGCTACGGACACAAAGTAGCGCAGCTGATTGGTATTCATCCACGCAGCCTCCTTACATCATTTTTTCTTATTTTATCATCGAAAATGTGCCGTTGCAAGAGCTGTAAAGCGGGTGTATCATCATCAAAGACAATTTTCGACGACACTGGAGGCTCTCTGTCAATGAAGCGTGAAAATTTCGGCTCCCGTCTTGGCTTTATACTGGTCAGCGCGGGCTGCGCCATCGGCATCGGCAACGTGTGGAAATTCCCCTATGTGGCTGGTCAGAACGGCGGCGGCATCTTCGTGCTGTTCTATCTGCTGTTCCTGCTGATCATGGGCGTGCCGGTGCTGACCATGGAGCTGGCCGTGGGCCGCGCGGGCCGCGCCAGCGCAACGCAGGCCTACAAGGCTCTGCAGAAGCCCGGAAGCAAATGGCACGTCCACGGCTGGGCGGGCCTGATCGGCTGCTATCTGCTGATGATGTACTACACCACCGTCTGCGGCTGGATGTTCAGCTACTTCTTCAAGTTCCTCACCGGCCAGTTTGCCGCCGTTTCGCCGGAGCAGGTGGGCGGCGTATTCTCCGCCATGCTGGCTGACCCCGGCGAGATGCTGCTGTGGATGGCGGTAACCGTCATCGCAGGCTTCATCGTGGTATCCTTCGGCCTGCAGAAGGGTCTGGAGCGCATCACCAAGTGGATGATGCTGGCGCTGCTTGCCCTGATTGTGGTGCTGGCGGTGCATTCCGCGACGCTTAAGGGCGCCATCGAGGGCGTGAAGTTCTACCTGCTGCCCAGCCTGGAGCGGGCCGGCGCCGTGGGTCTTGGCGGCGTGATCACCGCAGCGATGAATCAGTCCTTCTTCACGCTGAGCCTTGGTATCGGCGCAATGGAGATCTTCGGCAGCTACATGAGCAAGGATCATACGCTGGCCGGCGAGTCCGTGCGTATCTGCGTGCTGGATACCTTCGTGGCGCTGATGAGCGGCATGATCATCTTCCCCGCCTGCTTCTCCTTCGGCATCCAGCCCGACGCAGGCCCCTCGCTGATCTTCGTCACCCTGCCCAACGTGTTCGTCAACATGGCGGGCGGCCGCCTGTGGGGCGCGCTGTTCTTCCTGTTCATGACCTTTGCCAGCTTTACCACGGTGATCGCCGTGTTTGAGAACCTGCTGTCCGGCTGTATGGACAACTTCGGCTGGGAGCGCAAAATGGCCGTGATCATCAATGCGGTGTTCGTGCTGATCGCCTCCATCCCCTGCGTGCTGGGCTACAATGTATGGAAGGATCTGCGCCTGATCGGCGGAAGGGACGTGCTGGACAGCGAGGACTTCATCGTGTCCAACCTGCTGCTGCCGCTGGGCAGCCTCGTGTACCTGCTGTTCTGCGTCACCAAATGGGGCTGGGGCTTTGACAACTACCTCAAGGAGGCCAACACCGGCGAGGGTATGAAGATGCCCGGCGGCAAGGCCATGAAGTTCTACCTGCGCTTTGTGCTGCCCGTGCTGATTCTGGTAATCCTGATTCAGGGCCTGCTGTAACCCTTCTCCCCCTTCGCTGTGAAGGGGGATTTCTTCCTTTTCACAGCATTTTCACATTCCCGGCACATTGTCAGCATCCGCCGCATCTGCTATAATCAGAGAAACACCGCTTCCATTTCTGACCATCATTATATGAAAGGACGCTATCTATGCAGTACGCGCAGATCGCCCAGCTGGCCGCACGGCTCAACGAGAACGTCAGCCGCGTCATCGTGGGCAAGGAAAAGGAAACCGAGCTGATCCTCACCGCCATGCTCTCCGGTGGCCACGTCCTGCTGGAGGACGTGCCCGGCACCGGCAAGACCACACTGGCCAAGTCCCTGGCCAGATCCCTCTCCTGCCGTTTTGCCCGTGTGCAGTTCACCCCTGATCTGCTGCCGGCGGATATCACCGGCATGCGGGTCTATAACCAGAAGGAGGGCTCCTTTACCTTTATCAAAGGACCTGCCTTTACCAACATCCTCCTTGCGGACGAAATCAACCGAGCCACGCCCCGCACCCAGTCCGCGCTGCTGGAATGCATGGAGGAAAAGCAGATCACCGAGGGCGGCGTGACCTATCCGCTGGACAGGCCCTTCCTCGTCATCGCCACCCAGAACCCTGTGGAAACCCAGGGTACCTTCCCCCTGCCCGAGGCCCAGCTGGACCGCTTCCTGATCCGGCTGTCCCTGGGCTATCCGACCCAGGAGGAAGCTATCCGGCTGATGCAGCGCTTCATCGCCAGCCATCCTCTGACCGGCCTTGCCGCCGTGGCAGAGGCTGACGACGTAGCCGAGGCCTCACGGCTGATCATGACCTGCCGCGTCAGCGAGGACGTGATGCGCTACATGGCAGCCCTGTGCGAAGCCGCCCGTGATCCCGACAAGGTGCGTCTGGGACCGTCCCCCCGCGCGCTGCTGGCGCTGATGCGCGCCTGTCAGGCCCTTGCCGCCATCCGGGGCCGCGATTACGTCATCCCCGACGACGTGAAGACGCTGGCCGTGCCTGTGCTGGCGCACCGCGTGGTGCTGCGCGGCATCAGCTATCAGCTGACCAGCGAGGATTTCATCCGCGAGCTGCTGGGACGCCTGCCCGTCCCCACAGAGGAAAGGTAAGCCATGAACGTTCTTGTCATCCTTGTGGTGCTGGTGGCACTGTTCCTGCTGGCAAACCTGCTACTGGACAAGTTTGCCCTCAAGGGTCTCAAGTGCACCCGCGCCTTCTCCAGGCCCGCGTTTTTCGAGGGCGAGGAGGGCGAGATGATCGAAATCGTCCGCAACGACCGGCCCATGATCGTGCCGTGGCTGCGGGTGGAAAGCTATATCTCGCCCCATCTGCAGCTGGGCAATCAGGATAACCTGCACGTGGCTGATTCCATGTATTACTGCAGCCTCTTTTCGCTGATGCCCTATCAGCAGGTCAAGCGCCGCCACCGGGTGCGGTTTATCCACCGGGGCGCGTTTGATCTGGGCAACGCCTCCCTGACGGCGGGCGACCTGCTGGGCCTGAATCAGTCCACCCGGGAGCAGGCCATGTCCGTGCCTGTGCTGGTGTATCCCCGTCTGCTGGATGAGCGGGATCTGCCCGAGCCCCTGTCCCGGCTGCTGGGCGAAACCATTGCCCGCCGCCATCTGCTGACGGATCCCTTCCTTGTGCGGGGCATCCGGCCCTATCTGCCCGGCGATCCTGTGCGGGATATTCACTGGCCCGCCACCGCCCGCATGGGGGATACCATACTCCGCGTGCATGATCACACCGCCCAGACCCGGCTGCTGGTGGTTATGAACGCCCAGCGCACCGTCAACCAGTGGGGCGACCGCCTGATGGATTACGAGGAGGGCGAAATGGAGCAGATGATCTCCGTCGCCGCCACGCTGTGCGTCCGCGCCCTGCGCGCAGGCCTGCCCGCAGGCTTTGCCGCCAACATGCCCCTGGATAAGGGCGAAGACAGCGTGATGCTCCTGCCCTCCGGCGGCTCCGCCCGCGAGGAGGAGCTGCTCACTGCCTTCGCCCGCCTGACGCTGCGGCGTACGCTGCGCTTCCCCACCTTTCTGGAATCTCTCACCAGCCTGAGCGGCATGGACGTGCTGGTGCTCTCCTGCTATGACAGCGAGGAGATCCAGTCCGCCCTGAGCAAGCTGCGCCGTGCAGGCAACAACGTGCAGCTGCACGTGATGTACGGGAAGGAGGCGCAAAAAACATGCTGAACTGGAAGGATTTCCCGCGCAAGTGCCAGTTCCCCTTCCTGCTGGCATGCGCCGTATTTCCCGCAGCGGTCGTCATGGTGCATTCTTTCGCACCCTCCATGCTGGATAAGCTGTGGTATTTCCCGGCGGCCTACGTCCTGCTGGCGCAGCTGTGTCTGGTGCTGAAGGGGAAAATCCGCCTCATTGCCGGCATCGCGGGCGCGGCGGCGCAGATTGTGCTGGGCGTGCGCACGCTCCCCCTGCAGGAAAGCGTCGGTACGATGCTGATTCCCCTTCTCTACGCCATCGTGCTCCTGCAGGGCCTGCGCATGGGCGGCTGGAGCCGCGAAACCGAGATGCATCCCACATGGCTGGCTATCGGCCTTGTGCTGCACATTTTCGGCCAGATCATGGTCAACGTGGGCCGGCGCACCGGGGACAAGCCGGTGTATATCGCCTGCGCCCCCGCGCTGATGGCCGCCTTCATCCTGTTTATTCTGCTGTTCCTGCTGTCCATGAACCGCGGCGCCATGAACGGCGCGTCCATGGGCCGGCAGCGGGTTCCCCAGCGCATGAAGCGCCGCAACACGATCTTCACAGTCCTGCTTCTTTGCGCCGCGCTGTTTTTCGCCTCCCTGCCGGAGATCGTCCGGGCGGTGGATACCGCATGGCAGTGGTTTTTGCACGCGATCCTCGCCTTCATCAGATGGCTGAGTCAGTTCATGCCCCAGAGCAGCCCCGGTGGCAGCGGAAACGGAGGCCCCGGCGATCTGGGCGGCCTTGGCGAGGCCGGCGAGCCCAGCCTGCTGGCTGTGATCATGGAAAAGATCATGCTGGTGATCGCCGTGCTGGCTCTGGCTGCACTGACAGTATTCGTGGCATACAAGCTGTACCGGAAGCTGAAGCTCCTGCTGAAGTATCTGGCGCAGCGGCTCTCCCTGTTTGCCCAGAGCTCCACGGAGGATTTCGAGGACGAGATCACCGATACCCGCGACGAGGGCGAGCAGGAGCGCACCGGCATGCTGGAAAGCCTGCTGCGGCGCTTCCAGCGGGTGGATGAAAGGAAGCTCTCCCCCACCGAGCGCATCCGCTACCGCTATCTGCGTCTGCTGCTCCGGCACCCCGAATGGCGCTCCAGCCAGACCGCCCGCGAGACCATCCCTGAGGAGGCCGCCGCGCTTTACGAGCGCGCCCGCTACAGCGGCGAGGCTGCCTCCCAGAGCGATGCGGAGGATTTCGCCTCCCGCATCAAAGCCCTGTAACGCAAAAGCCCCGGAACGGTTCATACTCCGTTCCTGGGCTTCCCTTATGTTCTGATGGTCACCGAAGATCCCTGCAGCGTCTTGGATACAATGATCTGCTGCTCAATGCGCTCCTCCAGCTCCTGCACATGGGAGATCACGCCGATCAACCGCTTGCCCTCCGCCAGGGAGGACAGCACCTGCAGCGCGCTGCGCAGCGCATTTTCATCCAGCGTACCAAAGCCCTCGTCAATGAACATGGCGTCGATGCGTACAGCGCCGCTCTGGCTCTGCACCACGTCGGACAATCCCAGCGCCAGCGCAAGGCTGGCCTGGAAGGATTCGCCGCCGGACAGGGTCGATACGTCGCGCCACTGCCCTGTGCTGCGATCCAGCACGTCCAGATCCAGACCGCTCTGGCGGACGCGGTCCTTCGCCTCCTCCTTGCAGCGCAGCGTGAACATGCCGTCCGTCAGCACGGTCAGCCGCTTGTTGGCGGCAGCCACCACCTGCTTGAAGTAATACTGCTGCACATAAGCCTCGAAGGTAATCTTGGCCCGCTTGTTCACGCCGGTTCTGCCCGCGCAGCATTCATACAGATCCTGCACCACGGCCCAGTGCTCCTCCCGGCGTTTGTGCTGCCTGCGGGCGGACGTGATATCCCGCAGCGCCTGCTCGTTCAGCGTCAGGCTGCCGTCGGCACGCTTCTCCATACGCTCTGCGGCCAGACGCTTTTCCTCCAGCGCAAGCCGCTGCTTTTCCAGCGCAGCCACGTCCGTCCGCGACCGGCCCTGCAGCCGGTTTTTCAGCTGCTCCAGCTGATCCGTCTGCGATTTCTTTTCCTCGCTCCAGCCGCGCCATTCCCGCTCCAGCAGGGCCATATCCTGCGCGGACAGACGGGAAAGCCGCCAGTCCCTTTCATCCGCAAAGCCGTTTTCTGCAAGGTGGCTGCAGAATTCCGCCTGCAGCGTCTCCCCCTGCCGATGCAGCTCCTTCAGCCGGTCTGTACACTGCCGCGCCGCCTCCCGGCTCTTTTCAATCCTCAATTGCAGCTGTCCCAGCGCGTCCCGGGCCGCCCTGACGGCGTCACGGATCGCCTTCGCCTTTTTCTGCATGGCGAGGATGCGGCTCCTGATGCCCGCCTCCGTTTCGTCTCCGCCGATACCCAGCGTCTCCAGCCGCTGCCGGGCGTTCCGGATATCCCGGCGGATTTCGCCCAGCTCCCGATCCGCCCTGTTCAGCGCATCCGACGCGGCGCGGTGAGCCTGATCCGCCTGCTCCATGGCCTCGCGGGTCACAGACTGCGCCGTCAGCGCAGCGGGCGCAGGGTGAGCCCTTGAGCCGCAGACCGGGCAGGGCACGCCCTCCTGCAGCTCCTTTGCCAGCAGCCCCGCCTGACTGCGGTAGTAGCCCTCCTTTGCCTGCGTATAGGCTGCGTCAGCCTGCGTGCTGATTTTCAGCAGCCTGTCCAGCTCGGCCTGCTTGCGCGCTTCCCGTACTGCGGCTTTCTCCATTTCGACAAGCACGGGCACGCTGCTCTCCAGCTGACTGGCCTGTGCCAGCAGCACGTCCGCCTCGCCGCTGCGCCCTTCTGCCTCCGCGGCGTTCTTTTCCGCCTCCGGCAGGTTGGCAAGGGCTTCCTTCAGCGCTTTTTCCGCAGAAGCAAGCTTCGTTTGCTGGTCGGCGGTTTCGCGGCTGTTGCGGCTGATCAGCGCCTCGTCGGAGGCAAGACTCTGCGCCCTGCGGGCCCGCTCCAGCGCGCGCGCCTTGTCGTCCATTTCCGTCTGACGGTTCAGCAGCGCGTCCCGCTTCTCCCGGGCGCGGTCCATCGCGTCAAAGTCCCTGTTTGTCGCTCCGCCCTCAGCAATGGCCGCCGTCAGGGCGGTGATCTGCGCCGACGCGTCTTCCCTGTCCTCCCCGGCCTGCTTCCTTGCCGATCGGCCTGCGCTGATCATCTCCTCCAGGCAGCCCGCCAGCAGCTCCGCATACTTGGGATCCGTCCTGTACAGCTGCACCTCCTCAAGGCGCGGATAATCAGCCTCCGGTCTGACGCTCCTGCCCGCCAGCAGAATCTGCTGCTCCAGCGCCTGCCGCTCGCGGGTGCACTCGACGTTCATCTCCAGCAGCTTTTTCTGCACGGCCTCGTACAGCGCGGTGTTGAACAGCCTCTGAAAAAGCGTCTTGCGCTCGTCGGAGGAGGCGTTGAGAATCTTGAGGAAATCGCCCTGAGCGATCATCACCGTGCGGGTGAACTGATCCTGCGTCAGCCCCAGCAGCACTTGCACCCGTTCGGTTACCTCCCGGGGGCCGTGAGCCGTTTCGCCCGTGTGCAGATTGCGCATCTCTGCGCCCGCCGTCTGGGTGGTAAAGCCCTCGCCCACGATCTTCGGGCGGACGTAATCGGGGTTGCGGCGGATCACCCACGTCTCCCCGCGGTGCAGGAACGTGAACTCCACCCATGTTTCGGTGCGGGGTGCGGCGTAATCCGAGCGGAAGGACTTGCTCTTCCTGCGCTCCCGGCCGCCGGATGCCTCGCCGTACAGGGCGAAGCTGATCGCGTCAAAAATGGTGGTTTTGCCCGCGCCCGTATCGCCCGCAATGAGGAAAAGGCCTGTCTCGCCGAAACAGGCAAAATCAATCTCCGTCTGCCCGGCATAGGGGCCGAAGGCGGAAAGAGTCAGCTTAACGGGCTTCATCAGGCGTCTCCTCCAATTCCCGGATCACCCTGTCCAGCACCTGCAGGTGCTTCTCCCCCGGAGTTTGACCGTTGTTCTGCAGGCTGTAGAAATCGCTGAACAGCTCCGTGACGGACTTGTTCTCCATACTCTTTTGTGCAAGCACGTCCACATCGTACTTGGTGCGGGAGTTCTGCACGCTGAACTTGAGCATGTTGGGGAAGTTCACCGACAGCGTCACCCTCGCGTCCGGCGGAGGCAGCTCGTCCCGGATGGTGATCCACACATAGTCCTCCGAGTAGGGCATGCGCATCACCTCGTCCATGAGGCCTGTGATCTCCCGTACGTCGCGCAGGGGATACAGGGGGATCGTGCGCACCTGCACATAGCCCTTTTTCTGCATATCCACCACGGCGACGCTCTTTTTGTGCTTCGTTTCGGAGAAGGAATACTTCAGCGGCGAGCCTGCATAGCGCAGGGTATCGCGCCCCACCCGCTGGGGCTTGTGGATATGGCCCAACGCCACATAATCAAAATCGTCAAAGACGGAGGCGTCGACGTTGTCCAGTCCGCCCACCGCATGCTCCTCGGAATCGCACAGTTCGCTGCCGGTGATGAACTGGTGACAGATAAGCACGTTGCGCTCCTTCGGATCGATCTGCGCGCGGCGGATCACCGCCGCCACCGCGTCCTGATAAGTGGCAATCTTCTCCTCCGGCAGGGCGCGCTTCACCTGCGCAGGACGCAGGAAGGGCAGCATCCACACATTGATATCGCCGTCCCCGTCCCGCAGCGTCACGCGCTGCAATCTTCCGTCGAAGGCCTCGGTCACATACACGCCCGCGCCCCTGACAAGGGAGGAAAAGTAAGAAATCCGCTGAGCGGAATCATGGTTGCCGCTGATGACAAACACCTTCACGCCCCTTTCCGTCAGCCGGGACAGGAAGCTGTCGAACAGCGTCATGGCCTCGGCCTGGGGCGCGGAGCGCTGATACACGTCGCCCGCGATCAACACCGCGTCCGCCTTCTCCTCTGCGGCGATGGACAGGATCTGCTCCAGAATCGCTTCCTGATCCGCCAGCATGGGGATATCGTTCATCTGCTTGCCCAGATGCAGATCGGCCAGATGGAGAAATTTCATCGCGCGTCACCTCCTGCCTCGCGACGGGAACGTCAATAGGAAATCTTCATGCCGTTGACCTCTACGTCGCCGTCGGCCAGAATCACAATGTAGTACCGCCCGTCGATCATGCGGGTCTCCACCAGATCGCTGTGCTCCGGCGAAACCTTGATGGACACGTTGGGCATATCGATCCTGAACTGTTTGGGCGTCACCATGTTGACCGCAGGGATCGCCGCCTGCTCGCCGAAGGCTTCAGCATACTTTTCCTCAAAAGCCTCCTGCTTTTCGGGGGATACGCCGCAGGTCTCCAGCACGTTCTTCACGTCCCGGCCGGTGAGCGTAAGCGCCTCGGCGTACTTGTCCGCCTTCTGCTCCTCGATCATGGCGCTGACGGTTTCATGCATGGTCTGTACCACGTCCAGATTGCACTCCTCCTTCAGGCTCTCCTGAAGAATGGCCTGCAAGGTTTCCTTCTGCTCGGGCGCGGCCATGGGCGGCTGCGTGCCGAAGACGCTCTGGAGGAAAACCTCGTGCAGATCGGAGGCGCTGCGGGTGTAGTACACCGCCCGGTGGATATTGGCGCTGCGCTCCTCAAAGGCCGGGAACATGAAGCCCAGCTCCGGCGCGCCGGCCACCCAGTCGCTCTCGCGGGCATGGAACTCGCTCTCGGAGGGCACGTAGCGCAGGGCAGACTTGGCCTGCTTCACAGGGCATACCGCACAGACGATATAGCTGAACATATCCGTGCCCCGGTCATGATCCAGTTCGTCGTCGCCGCCCCGCACGGGTACGTCGTAGCCGTCGTGCATCATCAGCACCAGATAACGGTCGGCATTCTGCTGCGCATCCACAGACTGGGCCAGCCGCTCATGCTCGGACTGCACCCAGGCCATCGCCCGCAGCCAGAAGGTCTCCACCGCGTCCTCGTCCCGGAGGGCCGTTTCACGCAGGGCGGACAGCAGGCGGTGCTCGCCGCCCTCCTGCACCTGCTCGGGCGCAAAGTCCACATTCAGCAGATTCTGTCCCGCCGTGCCGGACAGCACCTTCTTGAAAATGGCCATATACTTCTCGTTTTCCTCGGTGGTCATGCGGTTGACGTCCATCTCGCAGGTGGAAATCACCTTACCCTCCGCATCCAGATAACATCCCCGGATAACGGTGGGATTCTTTTTTTCGGGATTCATCCGGCGGCGGATCTCCGCAATATCGCGCTGATTCATGGTTATTCACCTCATCATTTCCTGAAATTTCTGCCCGCAGAGCATATCACATTTTCACGCATCCGTCAAAGTCACACGCCGCCCAGGGCGCTGTAAACCGCGTCAAAGGCAGGCTTTGGCTTGTAGTACCTGTCCGTCAGGCCGCCCCAGGGGCTGTTGAGAATCCACGTATAGTCGGTCTTGGGCAGATGAGCGTAATCCGTCATGCCCCAAATGGTCCATGCAGTGAACACGCGTCCGTCCTGATTCATATCCCGCAGCAGAGCTGCCATATCCCCATAGAAGGCCGCGTGCTCCTCTGCTCTGGACGCATCGTAATTGCGCACGGCCATCTCGGTAAACTGCACCTCCACCCCGGCCTTCACATAGTTCTTCACCGCCATGCGGATCCGGTTCAGGTCGGTGGGATTCAAGCACCCCTCCTGAACGCCGTAGCCGCCGACGTAGCCCTGCATGCCCACGCCGTCGATCAGCACACGGGGCTGACCCCTCTCATCAACCGCATAGCTGTTGATGCTCTCCACCAGCTCGCATACAGCCCTGCACTTGGGCAGGGAGAAAGCGTTGTAGTCGTTGTAGTACAGGCGGATATCCGCGCCCAGCGCATCTGCGGTGTCCCTTGCGCACAGGAAGGCGAACTCCACGTAATCCTCCCCCACATAATGGTAGAAGGGATTCTTTTCGCCGCCGCGCACGGTGCGTACGTGCCGCTTGTCCTTCGGGGCCCATTCACCCTCGCTGTCGCCCACAGCTTCGTTGACCACGTCCCAGCAGTCCACCACGCCGGGGAACTTCGTCTCAAAATGGGTCATCACGTCGGTGATGTAATGCCGCAGCCGGGCGCGCATGGTTTCCCTGTCGGCGACGGGACGGTTCATGTCGTATTCCTCGTGGAAGAACCACGGAGTCATGTATGCATCCCACACCAGCACATGTCCGCGTACGTGCATACCCTGCGCCTGCGCCCATGCGATCATTTCGTCCGCTCTTACGTAATTCATGGCCGGCATGCCGTCCGCAGAGGCGCGGGAGGCAGCCAGATCCAGCAGCGAGTAGGCCTTCATTTCATTGGTGGGCGTCACAGTATTGTAGTGATGCGCCGCAAAGGCCAGAAAGTTTTCATCCTGCAGGGCTGCATAAATCATTGCCCCGCCGAAGCGGAAGCCCCACGTCTCCGCCAGCTGATGCATGGGCGTGTAGTCCTTCGCCGACGCGCACAGGGGAATCAGGCACAGCGCCAGCACAAAAGCCGCCAGCCTCTTCATCCTCAATCGCCTCCCTTTTCGTCCATCATATCATGAACGCCGCCGTTTTGCACGAAAAAAGCTTTGTCAGGCGTTGCATTCCTCTAAAAATCCGCGCTGATCTTTGGCTGGTATTGCCCTTGAACCCCGGCGTAAAAAAGAGTATGATACATACCGCACACGTCCTGCTGTCATTAGACCGCAGGCCGTGTGCCATTATTTCGTAAAGAAGGCGTATCCCTCATGGAAACGTATCTCATCTGTCTGGCCGTGGCGCTGATCGGCGGCCTGATGCTCTCCCGCCTGACCAAAAAGCTGAATCTGCCCGCCGTCACCGCTTATCTGGTGGCGGGCCTCCTGCTGGGTCCCTATGGCCTGGGCGCACTGCAGATCGGCGGCTTCGGCTTCAACAGCCTGCATCAGGTGGAGGCGCTGTCCGTGGTCACCCAGACCGCGCTGGGCTTTATCGCCTTTACCATCGGCAACGAATTCCGCCTCAGCCAGCTGAAGGCCACCGGTAAAAAGGCCATCACCATCGGTATCCTGCAGGCGGTGATTACCACCGCAGTCGTGGATATCGTGCTGATCGCCCTGCACCTGTGTTTCCCGCAGATCATCTCCATCCCCTGCGCCCTGACCCTGGGCGCCATCGCCTCCGCCACCGCGCCTGCCGCCACCCTGATGGTGGTGCGCCAGTACAAGGCGGACGGCCCCCTCACCCGGCTGCTGATGCTGGTGGTCGCCATTGACGACGCGGTAGGTCTGCTGCTCTTTTCTGCCTCCTTCGGCGTAGCCACAGCCCTGTCCAACGGACAGGTGAGCATTGTGGGCGTGGTGGTGGAGCCCATTGTGGAGATTGTGCTCTCCCTGGGCCTTGGCGCCGCCATGGGCTGGCTGCTGAACTGGGTGGAGCAGTTCTTCCACTCCCGCAGCAAGCGCATGACCATCTCCGTCGCCTTCGTGCTGCTGACGGTAGGCCTGTCTATGCTGGAGTTTGAGGTAGGCGGCATACACTGCGGCTTCAGCCTGCTGCTGGTGTGCATGATGACCGGCACCATCTTCTGCAACATCTGCCCCACCTCTGAGGAACTGATGAGCCGCGTGGACGGCTGGACCATGCCGCTGAACGTGCTGTTCTTCGTCATTTCCGGCGCAGAGCTGGACCTGCAGGTGCTGGCGCAGCCGGTGACGCTGATTGTGGGCGTGGTGTACATCATCGCCCGCAGCGCAGGCAAGTACTCCGGCTCCTGGTTCAGCTGCCGTCTGACCAGCCAGCCCAAGCCCATCACCGACAATCTGGGCATCACCCTGCTGCCCCAGGCCGGCGTGGCGCTGGGCATGGCGCTGACCGCCGCCACGCTGCCCGACGGCGCGCTGGCCCGCAACGTGGTGCTCTTCGCCGTGCTGGTGTACGAGCTGATCGGTCCCACCCTGACCAAGCGCTCCCTGCTGGCCGTGGGTGAGATCAGGCCCGAAGGCCGTACCAGCGCCCGCGTCCGCAACGCCGGAGCGTAATTCTCCCCCGTCCGACCGTCTGCGGCCTCCGGAATATCCGGAGGCCGTTTTTATCTGCAGAAAATGAAATTCAGGTGATAACATCCTGCTTTTTTTGTTTATTTTTTGCTTAATACTTGCCAAATCAGCAAAGTTGTGTTATTGTTTGAATACAGCGGCGCTGCCGCAACCCGATTCAATTCATTTTTTCAAGGAGGCACACCACATGAAGAAGATCCTGTCTCTGGTTCTCGCTCTGGTTATGCTGTGCTCCATGGTGAGCATTGCTGCCGCCGAGATCACCACTGAACCCGTGACCCTGCGCTTCTCCTGGTGGGGCGGCGACGCCCGTCACGAGGCAACCCTGAAGGTCATCGAGCAGTTCGAGGCCCTGTATCCCAACGTCACCATCGAGCCCGAATACGGCGGATCTGACGGCTATCATGACAAGCTCGCCACCCAGCTGGCCAGCGGCACCGCTGCTGACATCTTCCAGGTGGACCCCGAGACCTTCCCCACCTACTACGCCACCAATCCCGATCAGTTCTGGGATCTGAAGGAACTGGGCGTTGACACCTCCAAGTTCGAAGCCGGCTACATCGGCCTGTCCATCAACGGCTGCTACGACGGCAAGCAGATGGGTCTGCCCACCGGCATCGCCGGCCCCGCTATCCTGGTCAATCAGGAAATGGCTGAGAAGTACAACCTGAACATGGTCAAGGAAGGCATGACCTGGCAGGATTGGCTTGACTGGGGCAAGGCTGTGCGCGCCGCTGGCGACGAGGACGTGTACCTGCTGTGCTCCAACAAGGAAATGCTGGCCATTCTGGTCGTCATGACCTATGCCAAGCAGCTGGTTGGCGGCACCATCTTCCAGGATGGCAAGCTGATGCTGACCGAAGAGCAGCTGACCAAGATTTACGAGTACGTCAAGGCTCTGTATGACGAGGGCGTTGTGGCTCCCGCTTCCTACTCCGCCGCTTATGTGGGCGACGACATCCAGTCCGATCCCAACTGGCTGGCCGGCAAGTACGTGGCTGCCTTCGCCTACATCTCCACCGTTGACGTGATGGTCGCCGGCAACCCCGACGCCACCTACTATGCCGGCAGCCTGCCCGTTGAGGCTGGCGCGACCGAGGGCGGCTGGGCCTCCAACACTCCCCAGCTGCTGTGCATCCCCAAGAGCTCTGCCAATCCCGAAGTGGCCGCTGCTTTCATCGACTACTTCTTCAACAACCCCACTGCCATGGAGACCCTGGGCGCCGTGCGCTCCGTGCCCCCGACTGCCGAGCATCGTGAAATCGCCACCAAGACTGGCGCTCTGACCGCTGTGGTCAGCGACTCCTCCGACAAGGCCATGGTCGT
>JAFURI010000073.1 GCA_017471885.1 Clostridia bacterium
CAGCTTGTGCCAGTCAGGATGCTGACCGTTCTGCTTCTTGAAGTCGCGCAGGATGTACTGCAGGGTGGCGGAGGTGAAGAAGTACTGCTGCTTCAGACGGAGCAGCTTGCCCTCGTAGTGCTTGTCTTCGGGGTAGAGGATGTTGGAGATGGACTCCACCAGCTCCTTCTCCGCGGTGGCCTGCACATAATGGCCCTCGCCGAACTCGTTCAGGTTCAGGCGCTTGGGGGAGCGGGCGCTCCACAGGCGCAGGCTGTTGACGGTGGCGGTGTCGTAGCCGACGATGGGCATATCGTAGGGGATAGCCTCCACGGTGTGGTAATCGCGATGCACGAAGACCATGCGTCCGTCCTGCTCCTCCATATCCACGTGACCGTTGAAGTGCACCTCGCAGGCGTCCTCCATCACGGGAATTTCCCACACGTTGCCGTTGCCCAGCCAGTAGTCGGGCAGCTCAACCTGCATGCCGTCGATGATCTTCTGGCGGAACAGGCCGTACTCATAGCGGATGGTGCAGCCCATGGTGGGCAGATCCAGAGAGGCCAGAGAGTCCATGAAGCACGCGGCCAGACGGCCCAGACCGCCGTTGCCCAGCGCGGGTTCGGGCTCTTCCTTGAGCATGGCAGCCACGTCGATGCCCAGCTCCTCGAAGGCCTGCTGATAGGCGTCGGAGGAAACCAGATTGAGGATATTGCAGTACAGACTGCGGCCCATCAGGAATTCCACGGACAGATAATACAGGCGCTTGTTCTTGTTGGTCTTGCGCTCCTCGCGGGAGATCATCCACTTCTGCATGATCTGGTCGCGGACGGTGGAAGCTACGGCGCGGTAGATCTGCTGGCTGGACGCTTCCTCAATGGTGCGGCCATTATAGCGCTGGAGCTTGCCGATAATGGACTTCTTGATGGACTCTTTATCAAAAGACGTCGTAGGCATGGTCGGGGGATCCTCCTTCGTACGTAGGGTCGTGTTTGCCGCCGGCGTTAGGGCATGCTAACAGACCGGAAAAAACCGGCGAGCAATAGTATAGCCTATTTTCCTTGAGTTGGCAAGGGCAAGAATACGAATTTTGCATTTTTACCACATATAAGGTGCAAAAGTTAACGTTTTCAGCCAACGCATTGCAGAAAACATGATGCTTTCATTGCAAAAAAGAATGCCCGGTATGCAAAAACGCGCTCCCGCATGGAGCGCGTGAAGCTTATTTGATCACGGGCGTTCCGGGCCTGACCGCCCGTTTCCCGAAGCGGGAGCGCACCTGATCCACCGCTTTGTCCAGCGCGGCGAGGCGGGGATCATCCGGCGCGGTTTCCGTGAGGAAGGAGGTCTGGGCGGCAAAGGCGTCGTCCTCGCTGCACAGATTGCCGGCGGTGACGGTCATCAGGCGCAGGGGAATATCCGGCGACCAGAGCGCGTCGTAGAGCGCGCAGGCCTCGTGATGGATCTGCCTTGTCAGGCTGGTGGGCGCAGCGAGCGTCTTCTGGCGGGAAACCACCTTCAGCTTCACGTCCTTGATCTGCAGCGTGATGGTGCGGCACTTGAGACGCTGGGCCCGCAGCCTGCCGGCTACGCTGTCGCACAGCGGCATCAGCGCGTCATGGCAGGCTTCCCTGCCGGTCAGATCATGGGGAAAGGTCATGCCGTTGCCCACGCTCTTGACCGGGTCGCTCTCGCCCCAGCGGCGCACAGGGCTGTCGTCCAGTCCGCGGGCCATCCGCCAAAGGCTGCCGCCCTGCTGTCCCAGATACCGTACCAGCAGCTGTTCTTCGCATCCGGCAAGAGCGCCGATGGTATTGACGCCGTGCCGGTGCAGCGTGGCGGCGGCGGACGCGCCCACGAACATCAACTCCTTCACGTCCAGCGGGTACAGCAGCTGATGCACGTTTTCCCGGGTGATGAGGGTAGTCGCGTCAGGCTTTTTGTAGTCGCTGCCCATTTTGGCCCAGGTCTTGTTGTCGCTCACGCCCACGGAGATGGTGATGCCCAGTTCCTCCCGGATCCGCCTGCGCAGGGTATCCGCAATGGTCACTCCGTCGCCGAAGAGCGTGCGGGAAGCCGTCACGTCCAGAAAGCTTTCGTCCACGGAGAAGGGCTCCACCTGATCGGTGTATTCCAGATAGATGGCGTTGACCCTGCGGCTCATGTCGCTGTACTTCTCGTGATGCGGGGGCAGGAGGATCAGCCCGGGACATTTCTGCCGGGCCTGCCAGATGGGCTCCGCCGTCTGCACGCCGTAGCGCTTCGCCAGCTGATTCTTGGCCAGAATGATGCCGTGGCGCTGCTCCTGATCGCCCGCGATGGCCACGGGACGGCCCTCCAGATCGGGCCTCTCCAGCAGCTCCACCGAGGCGAAAAAGTTGTTGCAGTCGCAGTGCAGGATGGTCCGCTTACCAGTCGCGGTCATCGTCTTCTTCCCGTCTGATAAAGGAACTGGCCAGATTTTCCGGCTGGAAACGGGGATCAAAGGCCAGCGACTTCAGGCTTTCGCGGCTGACCACCGTGTTGGTGCCCAGACAGTCGCTGCACCGGTAAAAGCATTCCGGGCATACGCAGCCGATCTTGTCGTTTTCGGCCTGAACCATGTAAACGCCGCATTCCTTGCAGCTGCAACGCATAACGTCGAACATCCTTTCGTGTGGGATTTCTTCTATTATAGCACGATTTCAGGGGATTGCAAGGCGAACAAAAGGCGCAGCTGACACATCAGCTGCGCCCGGAGATTATCGTGTGAAGTCACGCTTCTTCAGCGGGATGAAAGCCCGGACGGCAGCCAGCTGCACCTTGCGGTACCAGGGCATGGCGGCGGTCAGGCAGGCATAAGCCTGGGAAGACATACGGGTTTCCTCGGGCTGGGGATCCAGCCGTCCGTAGAAGACCAGCGCCTCGCATTCGCCGATGGGGGTCAGCTCCGTGCCCAGACGGTGGGTCTGATCCAGCCTGCGCATGTAGGCGATGGGCGACTCGCTGGGCTTGCGCCGCAGATGACGCAGATTCAGCGCGTCGTGCATGGCCTGCGTCCATACCATCCACCGTCCCAGCTCGGCGGTCTCGCGGGCGGCGAGGCGGGCGGGCTGCGTCAGGAGGATACGCACGGCGGCGATCAGCGCCAGCAGGAGAAGCAGCCACAGAAGCCACAGGGCGGAGGGCTGACGATTCTCCGTCGGGTCGTCGGTATCCGTCTGCTCCTCAGGCGGCGTTTCGGGCTCGGGCGTATCCTCGGGTTCTTCGGTATCCTCCGGGGGATTTTCCTGCGGGGGCGGGCTGGGTTCCGGCTCCTGCTGCGGTTCGTCCTGCTGCTGGGAGGATGGACTGCGGCCGTTGGAGAGCACGGGTGTGGCGTCAAAGGTCAGCCAGCCGAAGCCTTCGAAATAGACCTCCGTCCACGCATGACCGTTCATGCCGGTGACGTAGGCCACGCCGTTTTCCTCCGGCTCGGCAAGATATCCCTCCACATATCGGGCGGGCAGGCCGGCCATGCGGCACATGACCGTCATAGCGGAGGCGAAGTAGGTACAGTAGCCCTCTTTGCTCTTAAGCAGGAAGTAGGATACAAAGTCCACGTTGGCCGGGATGACCTCCACGTCCAGCGCATAGCGGTAGGTTCGGCTGAGATAGGTCTGCAGGGCGTAGGCCTTGTCGTAGGGGGTCTTTGCATCTGCAACGACGCTCTCCGTCAGCGTATACAGCTCCTGCTGGAAGTGACCGGGCAGGCGGGTGTACTCCTGACGGATGCTTTCCCACGCCGGATCCTCCGATGCGGCGCAGGCTGTTACCAGCGTGCCCAGACCGGCCTCGCCGCCCAGCATCAGCGGTGCGGATACGGTGTAGGTGTCGCCTGCCTGCAGATCGCGGGTGGCGAAAACCTCGCTGGAGGCGTTGAAGTAGGGCACCATATCGCCGCCAGGCTGCAAATCGCGGATCCGCTGCGGTACGAACATGGTGCTGGCGCTACCTTCGTCCACCATGCGGACGCTGACCTGGCTTACCGCCATCAGGCCTTCATCCGCGCCCAGCGCGCCGCCGGGCAGCAGTGCGTCGAAAAGCTGCGTGCGTTCGCTCCGCCAGCGGGGAGAAACCCACAGGTAGCGGCGGCCCGCGCGGGTGTCGATCCATGCACGGCCGGTGTATTCATCCTTCACAGCGCCGCGCAGGTAGGTGCGCTTGGGGGTGGCTACCATCATCACGGGTTCGTCGTCAGGGGTGGCGGGGCCGCCCAGCTGATTCTGTCCCTGGGAATAATATCCCTCTGAGGCCAGGGTGAAGACGTTTCGGGGTTCGGTGAAGAAAAGGTAGTCGAAAATCGTCTGCCGCAGCTCGTCGGCGGCGTTCTTCAGGGGAGCGATGCTCACACCCTGCGCAGGGACGATGAGATAAGCCAGCGCTGCCAGCACCGCCGCCAGAGGCAGAATCCGCCGCAGGGGCAGGATCACATGGGCGGTGTGGATCAAAAGCGCCACCGTGGCCGCAACCGCCGGCAGCATGTACACCATGGCCATCGGCTTGTCGCCCAGCCACAGGAGCAGCACTGCCAGCAGCAGCACCATCAGCGCGGGATAGCCTCCTGCGCTGCGGTGGGTGAGGAGAAACGCACCCAGCGTGCAGACAACGGACAGCAGCATCACCGTTTCCTGCGCGAACAGCGGCAGCGCGGTGGTAAGACCGGTCATGTGCAGGGTGACGGCACGGAGCACGTCGGTCAGGATGGTCAGGCCACCCATCATGGTCAGCCATACGCCGCCTGAAGCTGTCAGCAGACCAAGCAGGGCGATCATGCTCCACTTGTTCAGTGATGCGACCGTACACACCGCCGTCAACACCAGGCAGATGACGGCGGAAAGGGGAATCTGTGCGGTGAAGCCCATGACGCAAAGCAGCGTCATGGCCAGGCCCAGCGCGTACAGGAAGGCCACCACGCCGTGGGCAAGGGAATCAAGCATTTTCTGCTTCAGGCTGACGACCTCCTTTCAGGCTGATTACGCCGGTACCGGCGTGACGTAGCTGACCTCGATCTCCGCCTGCTGAAGCTTGCTGACCATGCCCAGCACCAGCGGATCATCGGGAGTAAAGGTAACCAGATAGAGCCGCACGTTGGGGCCCATGCGCTTCATGCGGATCATCACGTCTACAATGCGGCTGGAGAGGCGGGCGGAGATGATCACGGTGGCGCCTACGCGGCGCATGCGGCGTGTTTCCAGCAGGAGCACCCGCTCAAACTGATCCGTCTCGGAGAAGTCCACACGGGCCAGGTTTTCCAGAATCAGCGGCGTGCCCATATTCTTGTCCAGCTCGACGGGATGCTCGCCCATCAGCGGCAGACGTACGGCATGATCCGAGGTCATCTGGCTGACCATGACGGAGGCGGCAGTCTCCAGCAGTGTGTCGCGGATATCCGCCTCGGCTTCGGGATGCCCCCAGGAGGGCGGCGGGGAGCAGTCCATCAGCACCAGTGCGTCGGACAGGACGGGCTCCTCGTAGCGGCGCACCATCAGATCACCCTTGCGGGCGGAAAGCTTCCAGTGGATCTTCTTGATGGCGTCGCCGGGCTGGTAATTCCGGAAATCCGAGGGGTTGGATACGTCCTCCGTGGCCCGGGCCATGATCTCGGAGCCGGGATCGCCGGGAGAAAACTTCAGTGCCTCCACGTCAAAAGTCAGGGGAAGCACCAGCAGCTCCTCCTTGCCGCTGCGGGGCGCAACGGTTTTGGAGAACAGGCCGAACACGTCCTCCACGGTGCAGCTTTTCACGCCCGGACAGCTCACGCCCACATGCGCTGCATGGAAGGGCAGCGTCAGGCGCTGAGTTTTGCCCGGCGCGTCCTTCAGGCGCACCTGGGTTTCCGGCATTTCCGGCGTGGCGTACAATTCCAGCAGCACCGGCGCGATGGGAATCAGTCCGCCGTGGCGGATGGTGACCTCCAGCGTGACGCTCTCTCCGCGCCTCACCGTCCGTCCGGACAGACCGGAGGACACCGTCAGCGTGCCGGCGGCCCACCATACGCTGACGAAGCTGCTGAGGATAATGATCAGCAGCAGCGTCGCGCCGAAGAGGAAGATGGGGCTGCCGGTGGAAAACGCCGCCAGCAGCAGCGCGGCGGCTGCCGTCAGCGGCAGGGCAAGGCGGGTTTTCATAGCTTGACAGGCACCGCCACGTTCTTGAGGATGTTCATGATCACCTGTTCGGCGACCACGCCCTTCATGCGGGCCTCGGGATTGAGGACGACGCGGTGGGAGAGCACCGGCAGCGCCATATGCTGCACGTCCTCGGGCAGGATGAAATCACGGCCGTCCAGCAGGGCGCAGGCCTGTGCGCCGTGGATCAGCGCAATGGCGGCGCGGGTGGATATGCCCAGCTGCAGCGCGGGATCCTGACGGGTGGCGGCGGCGATGGTGGCTACATAGCTGCGCACCTCGGGGGAGCAGTACACCTGTGTGACCATGTCCTGCAGGGCGATCACGTCCTGCGCGGAGCACACGGGCTCTACGGTCTCCATAGGGCGGACTGCGCCGGAGTAGCGGTCCAGAATATCCATCTCCTGCTCCACCGTAGGATAGCCGATGGAAATGCGCAGGAAGAAGCGGTCCATCTGCGCCTCAGGCAGGGGATAGGTACCCACAAACTCGCTGGGGTTCTGGGTAGCCAGCACAATAAAGGGCTGGGGCAGGGGATGGGTGACGCCGTCCACGGTCACCTGATGCTCCTCCATCACCTCCAGCAGGGAGGACTGGGTCTTGGGGCTGGTACGGTTGATTTCGTCTGCCAGCACCACCTGGCTCATGACCGCGCCTTCCTTGAATTCCATCTGGCCGGTCTTGAAATTCACCAGGGTGAAGCCCGTCACGTCCGAGGGCATCAGGTCAGGGGTAAACTGAATACGGCGGAAGGAGCAATCCAGGGACTTGGCCAGCGCGCTGGCCAGGGTGGTCTTGCCTACGCCGGGCACGTCCTCAATGAGCACGTGGCCCTTGCACAAGAGGGCAATCAGCGCGTATTCAATGGCTTCCTCCTTGCCCACGATGGCCTTGCCGATGTTCGCCTGCAGGGCCTGGATGATCCGACGGGGCTGCTGCTGCATACCTGACGCCTCCAAATTACAAAATCTTTTCACCATAGTATAACCAATATATGACGATAAATCAAGCATGGATGAAACATTTTCCTTGTCAAGAAAGAGCGAATGCGGTACAATAAGCAAGGAAACACGCGGGTTTGCGGTGTTTTGAAGACATGTAACAAAAATGAAACAACTGGAGCTGTGGACATGGAAAAGGTGCTGCAACTTCTTTCTGAGGG
>JAFURI010000074.1 GCA_017471885.1 Clostridia bacterium
ATATCCCTCTGGCGGGATCCTCAAGGGCAGCACCCTTGAGCCTTCCACGCGCACACAACGCCAGCCGGAGGCACACAACCTAATCGCGAGATGGGTTTCCAAAAGGGTGATACCCCTTTGGCGGGATCCTTAAGGGCAGCACCCTTGAGCCTTCCACGCGCACACAACGCCAGCCGGAGGCACACAACCTAATCGCGAGATGGGTTTCCAAAGGGGTGATACCCCTTTGGCGGGATCCTTAAGGGCGGAGCCCTTAAGAGAGCTGGAGCTTGTAGAGTTTCTTGTAGATGCCGTCCATCTCCAGCAACTCCTGATGCGTGCCGCTCTCGCGGATTTTTCCGTGGTGCATCACAATGATGCGGTCGGCGTGCTGGATGGTGGACAGGCGGTGCGCCACCATGATGGTGGTACGGCCTTGCATCAGACGCTCCAGCGCCTCCTGAATCCACAGCTCGGTCTCCGTGTCAATGTTGGCTGTAGCCTCGTCCAGAATCAGGATCTTCGGGTCATAGGCCAGCGTGCGGGCAAAGGACAGCAGCTGCCGCTGACCCTGCGAGAAGGTCGCGCCGCGCTCGGTCACCCGCTCGTCGTAGCCGCCGGGCAGACGCTCAATGAAGCGGCTGGTGTTGGTATACCGGGCAGCCTCCTGTACCTGCGCATCGGTGATATCCTCATCCCGCAGGCGGATATTGCTCTTCACGTCGCCGGTGAAGATGAACACGTCCTGCTGCACCTGACCGATGGCCCGGCGGATCTGCTCCCGGGACAGATTGCGGATGTCCACACCGTCGATGCGGATGCTGCCCTTCTGCACGTCATAATACCGGCCGATCAGGTTCAGGATGGAGGACTTGCCTGCGCCGGTAGCGCCCACAAAGGCGACCTTCTGCCCGGGCTCAATGACGAAGGACACGTCCCGCAGCACGTAATTGTCCTCTTCATAGGCGAACCAGACGTGGTCGAACTCGATGCGCCCGCGCACCTCCGGCAGCTTTTCAGGCTCGTCGGGATCAGTAATCAGCGGCTCCTCATCCAGCAGGGTGAATATCTTCTCCGCAGAGGCAATCGCGGCCTGCAGGGTGGAGAACTGCTCCGCCAGCTCCTGAATGGGGTTGTACAGGCTGGAAATATACTGGGTAAACACGTACAGCGTGCCGATGGAGATGACTCCTTCCAGCACCTGCAGGCTGCCTCCGGCAAGGATGATCGCCAGCGCCGCCACGGACATGAAGTAAATGCTGGGACGGAAGATAGCGTAAACCATCATCTCCTTGTAGCCCGCCTGATACAGTTCTCCGCTCTTGCCGTTGAACTCCGTCCTCTTCTCCGGCTCACGGGCAAATATCTGGATCAGCTTCATGCCGGAAATATGCTCGGAGAGGAAGGTATTCAACGTGGTAAGCCGTGTTTTCGTCAGCTGATAGGCCTGACGGCTCAGCTTGCGGAAGAGAATCGTCAGCGCCATGACCACGGGCACCAGCACAAAGCTCAGCAGCGCCATCTTCACGTCAATGGACAGCATGACCACCGCCAGAGCGATGACCATGACCACATTGCGGAACATACGCACCAGCGTGTTGGCGTACAGATCGTTGATGGCCTCGGTGTCGTTGGTGATGCGCGTAACGATGCGTCCCACCGGCGTAACGTCAAAGAAGCGCATGGTCAGCTTCTGCACATGCTCCAGCAGCTGGTTGCGCATGCCGTAGATGATCTTCTGCCCCAGCTCCTGAATCATCAGGTACTGGGTGCGGCTGCACAGGAAGATGCCCGCCAGCACAAGAATATACAGCCCTGCCGCCTTCAGCACGCCCAGAAAACGCTCCTGCGCCATTTCACCGGGCTCAAAATCGCCGGTGATGTACCGGTCAATAGCGTCGCCGATGAGAATGGGCTTGTACAATTCCAGCGCCGTCAGCGCCAGCACCAGCACGAGACAGATCACAATGGTCTTCCAGTAGGGCTTCAGATAGCCCATCAGCCTGAGGAAGGCGTTGCCCCTGTAGCGCACGTCGCTGTTTTCCGTCTTGCGGTTGATCTTAAGCATCCAGCGCGCCTCCTTCCTCGTTCAGCTGCTTCTCCAGCTGCTGCTTCTCGTACAGACCCGCATACAGTCCGCCCTTTTCCAGCAGAGAGGCATGATCGCCGTACTCCGCCACGCGGCCGTCTTCCAGCACCAGTATGTGATCCGCATGCTGGATGGTGGAAATGCGGTGGGCAATGATGATGGTGGTGCGATCCCTGCGGTTTTCCTTCAGGTTCTGGAGAATCTGACGCTCGGTGTCCGTATCCACAGCGGAGAGGGCGTCGTCCATAATAAGGATGGGCGCGTCCTTCATCAGCGCGCGGGCAATGGCGCTGCGCTGCTTCTGTCCGCCGGACAGGGTCACGCCGCGCTCGCCCACCACCGTATCGTAGCCCATGGGGAACTCGATGATGTTGTCATGGATGCAGGCCGCCTTTGCTGCTGCCTCCACCCGGTCGCGGCTCACCTCGTCCACGCCGAAGGCAATGTTGTTCTCCAGCGTATCCGAGAAGAGGAAGCTGTCCTGAGGCACATAGGCGATCTGGCTGCGCAGGGTGCTCAGGGGAATCTGCCGCAGCGTGTGTCCGTCAATCAGAATTCTGCCGTCCTCGGTGTCATACAGGCGCAGCAGCAGACTGGGTATGGTGGTCTTGCCGCTGCCCGTACGGCCCAGAATCGCCAGCGTTTCGCCGGCCTTCACCCGGACGGAAACGTTCTCCAGCACGTCGATATCCCGCGCGTCAGGGTAGGCGAAGGTCAGATCACGCAGCTCGATATCACCCTTCAGCTCCCGGATATCCTCCACCTGGCTCTCGTCGCGGATATCCGGCTCCTCGCTGAAGATCACATGGATGCGCCGCAGGGACGCCATGCCCTGGCTCACCTGCGTAATGCACTCGCCCACCGCCATCATGGGCCAGATCAGCATGCCGATGTAGCTGTTGAAGGCGATGAACTGGCCTACGCTGATTTCACCCGAGATAGCCAGCCAGCCGCCGTAGAGCAGCGTCAGCAGGCTGCTGGCTCCGATGATCAGATCCAGCACGGGCATGACTACGGCGCGCAGCCGCACCACCCGCAGGTTCTTGTCCTGCGCATTTTTGTTGGCGCGGGCGAAGGCGGCCAGCTCGCGCCGCTCCTGCACAAAGGCCTTGATCACCCGAATGCCGCTGACCGTCTCCTGCACCTGATCGGTCAGGGACGCAAATGCCTGCTGCTTCTCCAGAAAGCGCTTGTGCATGGCCTTGCCGTAGATATAGTCGCCGAAGATAATGACCACCAGCGGGATCACCGCCACCACGGTCAGACGTGCGTCCACATAGAGGATCATCTGGCAGATCACCAGAAGCAGCATGACGGTAGCGTCGAAGGCGGTAACCACAGTCATGCTCACCAGCATGCGCACGCTCTGCAGATCGTTGGTGAAGTGCGCCATCAGATCGCCGGTCTTGTGCTCGTTGAAATAACGCGGGGACAGCGTGGTCAGGTGCGCAAACATATCGTTGCGCAGCTCCCGCTCAATGCACCGTCCCGCGCCGAACAGGCTGCGCCGCCAGCCAAAGCGGCCCACGGCGATGACTGCGCCCATCAGCAGGATGCGCCACACCACCGTCATCACCGACGGATGGTCCATCACGCCCGCCGCCAGCCCGTCTGTTATTTCGCCGGTAAAACGGGGCACATATACGTTGACCATATCCACCAGAAAAAGCGACAGAATACCCAGCATATACAGATACCAGTACCGCCGCACATAACCCGCGGCAAACTTCAGCTCTTTCATAGGCTCCTCCTTCGCATATGAGTGTATCATACCACATACACAGTCCGCTTTTCAACCATGCTGCGGGTAAAATAAGGCGGCGAGGCGAATATGCTCGCCACGCCGCAGGGGATACCGCTTTTTGTGTTATTCGTCGTCGTCCTCGTCCCACTCGTCCTCGCAGCTGTCGGGATCGTACAGATCGTCATCCATGGCTTCCGCCTCCTCCGCAGAAGCGCTTTCAGCCTCTGCGCGGGCATGCCGGAAGTGCAGCAGATTGGCAAGAACGTCAAATCCTTTGTGTGATCTGGAACCAATTTCCAACCAAATCCTCCTCCTTTCCTGGAGACGCCCCCATTATACCCCCGATTTTTCTGCTTGTGAAGACGGATCATCCGGCAACTTGTTTACCAGATCGGAACATGCTATAATAGCTTATCCCATGCTGCAGGAGGTTTTTTCACCATGCGAATGAACGATTTTGAATACCGGCTGATTCCCGGCGGCGCGGAAATCACCGGCTACTATGGCAGCGCCGGACAGGTGGTTTTCCCCGATGAAATCGACGGTCAGCCCCTGATCGCGCTGGGCCGCTGCGCCTTTGTGACCAATATGGTCATGGAGGAGATCGTCATCCCCGACAGCGTGACGCTCATCGGCTTCGGCGCCTTCGAGGGCTGCCTGCGCCTGCGCAGCGTGCGCTTTCCCGCCCGTCTGGAAAAGATCGGCTTCCGCGCCTTCGCCCGCTGCGAGTCTCTGACGGAAGCCATTCTGCCCGATGACCTGACCATTCTGGAGGAGGGCGTGTTCAACGGCTGCGCTTCCCTGAGCGCGCTGCGCCTGCCCGCCGGGGTGAAGGTCATCAGCCGCAATGCGTTCCTCGGCTGCAACGGCCTGAAGGAGATCGCCGTTCCCGAGGGTGTGGAGCGCATTGAGGCACAGGCCTTCTCCGGCTGCGGCGGAGCGCTGTCCCTGACCCTGCCCTCCACCGTCCGTGAGATCGGCTCCGATGCATTCCAGGGCTGCGGCCGTCTGGAGAGCTTCCATGTACCGCAGGCATTCCAGCCCTTCCTCCGCGACCTGCGCGTGGGCTACGGTCTGATGCTGCAGGACAGTCAGGTCGTGGTGGGCAGCTTCACCTACATGCTGCTGCGCGGACAGGCTATCCTGGAGGATTACGAGGGCCCCGGCACGGAGCTGACCATCCCCGCCTTCATCGAAGGTCATCCGGTAGGCGGCGTCAACCATACCCTGTTCCTGAATCTCTCCGGTCTGGAGAAGATCAGCCTGCCCCGCAGTCTTGCCGGCGCAGCGGACTCCATCCCCGCCGGGGTGGAAATTCTCTGGCGCGACTAAGCCGCATAAGAACACCGCCGCAGACGCCCTCCATAAGCGTCTGCGGCGGTGTTTCATTTATCAAAAAGCAGCATTTCGGTCAGGCCGTCCCGGCCGCATACAGCCTCCGGAAAGCCCGCCGCGGCCTCGGACAGGTATGTCTCCGGGTCGCTGACCATGGCAGAATAATGGGTCAGCCACAGTCTGCGCACGCCCGCGCGGCCTGCCAGCTCCCCTGCCTGACGGAAGGTGGAATGCCCGTACTCCTCCGCCTTGTCCAGATAATCGTCCGTGGGGTAGGTCGCCTCGCAGATCAGCAGATCCGCGCCGTTCGCCTGCTCCTCCAGCGCCGCGCAGGGCGCCGTATCGCCGGAGTAAACTACGCTCAAGCCCCGACGGGGCACGCCGGTCACCTGCTCCGGATCAATCTCCCGCCCGTCCAGCAGAACCCTCTCCCCCGTCTGCAGCTGCTTCCACATCTCCCGGGGCACGCCCAGCGCCCGGGCCTTGTCCGCCATGAAGCGGCCCGGCCTGTTCAGCTGCACACGGTAGCCCTGGCTGATCACCCTGTGCTCCGTTAAGAAGGGAATCAGCCGCGCCAAAGCCGGCCACGCAGGATGCACGTCCCGAAGGCAGATTCCCTCCTCCGGCAGCTCCCGCAAAACCAGCGGATAGGGCAGCTCGCCGGCCAGCGTCAGGATGGGCGCGAGCGCATCCTCCAGCCCCGCAGGCCCGGTGATCCACAATGGAGAGGTGCGGTTCATGCTGCCCATGGTCTGCATCAGCCCCGGCAGGCCGAAGATGTGGTCGCCGTGATAATGGGTCAGGGCGATCACGTCCACCTTCAGCAGGCTGATTTTCGCCCTGCGCGCCGCCGTCTGCGTACCCTCGCCGCAATCGATCAGCACCCAGCGGCCTCCGCTGCCCACAGCCGCCGAAGCCGTTGCACGGTCCATCTGAGGCATGGTGGCGGCAGTGCCGATCAGCGTCACGTTCAGCATGGGGCAAACCTCCTTACACTATCAGATCCATCCTGCGCAGGGCAGCGCGTACCTCCGCCTCGGTTCGGCCAAGGTTCTTCGCCATCCGCGCAATGGGCACGCCGGACAGATACGCCTGCCGCAGCTCGTTTCTCTCCTTCAGCGTCAGCGGCTTTGCTCCGCCTTCGCTCCCCTGATTCACCGTGACCGTGGTGCGGGTGCCCTCGTACTCCCTGATCACCCGGAGGAACGCCGCGCCGTATTTCCCTGCCTTGACCGCGCCCATGCCGTGCACCGTCATCAGGCCTTCTGCGGTCATGGGACGGCGGCGAACCATATCGTTCAGCGTCTTGTCGTCGCAGATCAGATAGGGCGGCACATGATGGAGCTTCGCCAGCTGCATGCGGCATGCGCGCAGCTGCTCGAACAATCCGCTTTCTCCGGGCTTGGGCAGCTTGAGTTTTGTGGGCTGCAGCCGGTCGGAAGCCATATCGGAAGGATCGTCGGGCAGGACGATCCTGCGCCGCTTCGTCCGCTTCGCGGCCTCGGCGTAATCATACCTGGAGCCGCAGCAGCCGGAGCAATCGCCGCAGCGATCCGGCGCGTCCTCCCCGAAGTAGGTAAGGACGTACTGCCTCAGGCAGCCCGTTTCTCCGCAGTAGTCGATCATGGCGTTCATACGCTGATAGTCCTGCCGCTTCACTGCCTGCTGCTCCGCAGGGGTCAGATCCGGGTTGGGCTCGCTGTTTTCGATCATCCACCTGGCAGTGATAATGTCCTGCTTGCTGTACAGGAGAATGCATTCCGCCTTTTCGCCGTCGCGGCCCGCGCGGCCTGCCTCCTGATAGTACGCCTCCATGGAGCGGGGCATGTTGTAGTGGATCACATAGCGCACGTTGCTCTTGTCTATGCCCATGCCGAAGGCGTTGGTAGCCACCATCACCTGCACCCGGTCGTACTGGAAGTCCTCCTGACTGCTCCTGCGCTCCTCGTCGGAAAGCCCTGCGTGATACCGCCCGGCAGAAAAGCCCTCTGCCTGCAGCTTTGCACAGACCTCTTCCACATTCTTGCGGGTTGCACAGTAGACAATGCCGCTGTCCAGCCCCTTCAAGCGCAGGATGGCGCGCAGCGCGTCGTAGCGGCTTTCCGGCCTGATGACCTCAAAGTACAGGTTGGGCCTGTCGAAGCCTGTGGATGCGAAGGCCGGCTGACGCAGCCGCAGCAGCTTCACAATATCCTCCCTCACCCGGTCCGTGGCCGTGGCGGTGAAGGCGCCCACCGGCGGACGCTGGGGCAGGCTGTCCACAAAATCCGCAATGCGCCGGTAATCCGGGCGGAAATCCTGTCCCCACTGGGAGACGCAGTGAGCCTCATCCACCGCGATGAGGGACAGCTTCGTATTCATGGCAAAGCTGCGGAAGGCGGCGGTATCCAGCCTTTCCGGAGCCACATAGATGATCCTGTACGCGCCCATCCGCGCCCGCTCCATGGCCAGATCCATCTGCCGGGGCGTGAGGGAGCTGTTGAGATAGGCGGCAGGCACGCCCGCGCTCTTGAGCGCCGCCACCTGATCCTTCATCAGCGAGATCAGGGGAGAGACGACCAGCGCCACGCCGCTTTGCATCAGCGCGGGGATCTGATAGCACAGGCTCTTGCCCGCGCCGGTGGGCATCACGCCCAGACAGTCCCGGCCGGACAGAAGCGCATCCACCATCCGCTCCTGACCGGGGCGGAAGCTGTCGTGGCCGAAATAATGCCGCAGCGTTTCCAGCTTGTTCATGGCGCGCCTCCTTTCGTCAGTCTGCCCCCTATTGTACCGCAACCCCGGCAGAAAAGAAAGCGAACGCCGGAAATATTCTGTCTGAACGCAGCATAGTTTTTTGCAAAGGAAGGTGCCGTCCATGCAGAAAACACCCTTTTCCCGGCAGTATGTGATTCTCCGCCCCACGAGCGGCAGCGCCGGGGGCTTTGTGCGGCTGGAAACGCAGCATGGCCGCGGAAGCATTGTCATCCGTGCGTCGCAGCTGGAGGCCGGACCGCTGCGCGCGCTGCTGCTTCACGGCAATACCGCTACGGGCGCAGTCATTGATCTGGGCGTCATGCAGCCCGCCGGACGCAGGCAGTTCAGCCTGTGCCGAGAAGGAATCCCGTCCGCACCCGGTCTGTTCCATACCGTCGTGGTCTGCTCGGACTGGCCTGATCCGCAGGTGCTGCTCTACGGCTGGCTCACGCCCCGGCCTGTCTGCACGCTCCGGGACATGCAGGAGGCGCTGCGGCGGCATCTGGCCGTGCCCGCCGGCGATACAGCGCAGATTGCGCCGCCGGCCTCCGGTCTCTCCCGTCTGCCGCTGTGCATGCTGCTCCCGCCCCGCGCCTCCCCCGGTACTTGACCTTCCGGCCGCAAAGAGGTACAATGTAGGTACTGATTTGTACGCAAGGAGGTCGTTTCCCATGGCCATCAGCAAAAAGCCCTTCGGCGTGACCAAGGACGGTCAGGCCGCTACCCTGTACACCATGACCAACAACAGCGGCGCTTCCGTGTCCGTGACGGACTTCGGCGCCATCACCGTTTCCATCATCGTACCCGACCGCGAGGATAAGCTGGCGGACGTGTGCCTCGGCTTTGACGACGTGAAGTACTACGAGGTCAAGCACGGCTCCATGGGCGATACCGTGGGCCGCTACGGCAACCGCATCGGCAAGGGCCAGTTCACACTGGACGGCGTGAAGTATCAGCTGGAGCTGAACAATGGCGTCAATCATCTGCACGGCGGCTTCAAGGGCTTCTCCTCCTACATGTGGGAAGCTGCGCCCTGCGAAGGCGACGGCATGGACAAGATTGCCTTCCACCGCGTCAGCCCCGACGGCGAGAGCTTCTACCCCGGCACGCTGGACGTAACCGTCACCTACTCCTGGGACGACGACTGCAACCTGTGCATCCGCTACGAAGCCACCACCGACAAGGCCACCCTGTGCAACATGACCAACCACTCCTATTTCAATCTGGCCGGTCATGATCATGGCCCCGTGGACGACCACATCGTGTTCATCGACGCGGACGTGATCACCCCTGTGGACGAGGGTCTCATCCCCACCGGCGGCTACATGCCCGTGGTCGGTACGCCCTTCGATATGCGCGAGGGTCTCATGCTGGCGGACGGCTTTGCCCAGACTGAACTTTGCCCCCTTATGAAGCAGGCCGGCGGCTACGACCACAACTACGTCCTGCGCAAGGGGCTGGCCATGGGTACCTGCGCCAGCGTCTACCATGAGGAGACCGGCCGCTACATGGAGGTCATCACCGATCAGCCCGCCATGCAGCTGTACACCGCCTGTTCCACCGTGCTGGAAAACGCCAAGGGTGGCGTGACCTATCAGCCCCATTGCGGCCTGTGCCTGGAAACCCAGCACTGCCCCGATGATCCCAACAATCCCCAGTATCCCGGCACCACCGTGCTGCGCCCCGGCGAGAAGTACGACACCACCACCATCTACGCCTTCCGCGTGGATGCGTAAATCCACCCCCGATCACACGGAACCGGCCCCTTGCGAGCCGGTTCCTCTTTTATCTTGCACAGGGCTTCCACCTGTGATAAGATAGGCTTATCCTGACATCCGGAGGAATACGCATGAAGATCCTGCTGGCGCCCAACGTGACCCGCGCAGACGCGATGGACTTCGCCCATGGCCTGATCAGCCGCCTGAACGCCCTCGGCCACGAGGCGTGGCTGTACGCAGGCGCGGATGATCCCCGGCTGGCGGACGCTGATCTGGCCATCGTGGCAGGCGGCGACGGCTCCGTGCTCCGGGCTGTGCGCGAAATGTACCAATACGATTTCCCCTACTGGGCGGTGAACTTCGGCCATCTGGGATACCTGACTGAATGCGAGCCCTCCGAGGCCGACGCCGCGCTGGAGAAGGTGCTTCACAGCCAATACCGGCTGGAGAAGCGTGCCATGCTCTCCGGTGAAATGCGCTGCGCAGGTGAAACGGAGACCTTCGTGGGCCTGAACGAAGCTGTCATCCACCGCGGCGGCAGCATCCGGCCCCTGCATCTGGCGGTATCGGTGGATGATACGCCTATCATGCGCTTCTCCGGCGACGGTCTGCTGGTGGGCACGCCCACCGGCTCCACGGCCTACAATCTTTCCGCCGGCGGCCCCATCCTGCTGCCGGAATCCAATCAGCTGGTGCTGACGCCCATCTGCGCCCATGCGGCGATGTGCGCCCCGCTGGTGGTCAGCGGACGGCACACCATCACGGTGACGCTGGAGGAAGGCGGCGGCGCTCCGGCTGATTCCGCCTGTCTGGACGTGGACGGCTGCCACCGCATGATCCTTGCCCCCGGCGGCAGCGTCGTCTGCTCGCTGGCCCAGCGCACCGTAAGCTTTGTGCGCACAAGCGACGCCGGGTTCTACCACCGACTGCAGCGCAAGATGGCCGGACGGTAAAAACCTGCCCTACTCTTGTCAAAAAACTGACAAAATCTGTTGACTTCCATCTTAATATGAAGTAAACTATAGAACGGTTGCTGCTTTGAGGGCTGCAGCCGTTTCTCCGTTTACAGCAGGGCGTCTGCCCTGAAACCCCATACCTGCTTAGGAGGCAACACCGTGAACAAGATCCTCAAGAAGAAGGTCCTGAACCCCACCGTCACCCTGATGGAGGTGGACGCTCCCCTGATCGCCAAGAAGGCGGAGCCCGGCCAGTTCATCATCCTGCGCGTGGACGCCGACGGCGAGCGCGTACCCCTGACCGTGGCTGATTATGACCGCGAGAAGGGCACCATCACCATCATCTTCCAGGTGGTGGGCGCTTCCACCGAGAAGCTGAATCACCTGAACGAAGGCGATTACATCCATGACTTTGTGGGCCCGCTGGGCCGCGCCACCCACACCGAGGGCCTGAAGAAGGTCGCGGTTGTCGGCGGCGGCGTGGGCTGCGCCATCGCCTATCCCGTAGCCAAGAAGCTGCATGAGCAGGGCACCGAGGTGCACGCCGTGATCGGCTTCCGCAATCAGGATCTGGTGATCCTGGAGGACGAGTTCGCCGCCAAGTCCCACAAGCTGGTCCGCATGAGCGACGACGGCTCCTGGGGCGAGAAGGGCCTGGTGACCGATGCGCTGCGCAAGCTGATCGAAAGCGGCGAGCAGTACGACGAGGTCATCACCATCGGCCCCCTGCCCATGATGAAGTTCGTGTGCAAGCTGACCAAGGAATTCGGCGTGAAGACCATCGCCAGCATGAACCCCGTGATGATCGACGGCACCGGCATGTGCGGCGGCTGCCGACTGACCGTGGGCGGCAAGACCATGTTCGCCTGCGTGGACGGCCCCGAGTTTGACGGCCACCTGATCGACTTTGACGAGGCGATCTCCCGCAGCGCCACCTACCGCGATTTCGAGCGTCATACTCACGAGGAAACCTGCAACCTGTTCCGTCAGGCCGAGCAGCACTAACCCCACCGACCGCATACTGGAGTTGAAATAACATGCCTAACATGTCTCTCAACAAGAATCCCATGCCGTCCCAGGAGCCGGACGTGCGCAACAAGAACTTCAGCGAGGTCGCCCTGGGCTACACCGCTGAAATGGCGATCGACGAGGCTCAGCGCTGCCTGAACTGCAAGCACAAGCCCTGCATCGCCGGCTGCCCCGTGAAGATCCACATTCCCGAGTTCATCAAGGAAGTGGCTGCGGGCAATTTCGAAGCCGCTTATCAGATCATCGCCCAGTCCTCCAGCCTGCCCGCCGTGTGCGGCCGCGTGTGCCCCCAGGAGAGCCAGTGCGAAGGCAAGTGCGTCCGCGGCATCAAGGGCGAGCCTGTGGCCATCGGCCGTCTGGAACGCTTTGTGGCTGACTGGCACAACGCCAACGCCACCGACAAGCCCGTGAAGCCCGAGAGCAACGGCCACAAGGTCGCCATCATCGGCTCCGGCCCCGCAGGCCTGACCTGCGCCGGCGATCTGGCCAAGCTGGGCTATCAGGTCACCGTGTACGAGGCTCTGCATCTGGCGGGCGGCGTGCTGGTGTACGGCATCCCCGAGTTCCGTCTGCCCAAGGCCATCGTGCAGAAGGAAATCGACACCCTGATCGATCTGGGCGTGGACGTGCAGACCAACGTGGTCATCGGTCGCACCATCACCATTGACGAGCTGATGCAGGAGTACGGCTACGAGGCCGTGTTCATCGGCTCCGGCGCCGGTCTGCCCAAGTTCATGAACATCCCCGGCGAGAACCTCAAGGGCGTATACTCCGCCAATGAGTTCCTCACCCGTATCAACCTGATGAAGGCCTACCGTCCCGATTCCACCACCCCCATCCAGCACGCTGCGAAGGTGGCTGTGGTGGGCGGCGGCAACGTGGCCATGGACGCCGCCCGCTGCGCCAAGCGTCTGGGCGCGGACGTGACCGTGGTTTACCGCCGTACCGAGGCCGAACTCCCCGCCCGCCGCGAGGAAGTGGAGCACGCCATGGAGGAAGGCATCGTCTTCAAGTTCCTGACCAATCCCGTGTCCATCGGCGGCAACGAGCAGGGCTGGGTTTCCTCCATCACCTGCCAGGAGATGGAGCTGGGCGAGCCTGACGCCTCCGGCCGCCGCCGTCCTGTGACCAAGGAAGGCAGCGACTTCGAGATGCCCATGGACAGCGTGATCATGGCGCTGGGCACCTCCCCCAATCCCCTGATCAAGACCACCACCGCGGGTCTTGAGACCCAGAAGTGGGGCGGCATCATCGTGGAAGAGGCTACCGGCCTGACCTCCCGCGAGGGCGTGTACGCCGGCGGCGACGCCGTAACCGGCGCTGCCACCGTCATTCTGGCCATGGGCGCCGGCAAGACCGCCGCTGCGGCCATCGACGAGTACCTGAAGAACAAGTAATCCCATCTGGAGAAGCGTCGCATCCGGCGCTTCTCCTTCATTTTTCATTGTACGGAGGTATATCATCATGTTCGACAATATCGGCGGCAAGCTCAAGGCGCTCTCCAAGTTCGTATGCTATGTAGGGATCATCTGCAGCATCATCGGCGCAATTGCGCTGTGGATGTCCAACTCCCGCTACAATCCCACCATCCTGGCAGGCTTTATCCTGCTGATCTTCGGCAGCCTTTCCAGCTGGATCGGCAGCTGGGTGACCTATGCCATCGGTGAGGCGGCCGAGAACTCCGCTGCGCTGCGCACCGAGGTGTACGAGCTCAGGCAGCAGGTAACTGCGCTGAACAACACCCTCTACAGCGCTCCCGCCGGGAAGCATCAGTCCTCCGCCGGAAAGACCGCCGTCCCCAGCTCCATCGGCAGCAACTCCAAACTGGATCTGCTGTCCGCCACCCGCAGCTCCGGCTCCTCCAACGGTTGGACCTGCCCCCACTGCAGCGCTCACAATTCGAATCAAAGCCAGTACTGCAAGGACTGCGGCAAGTACCGCTGACTTCGTCCCCTTCCCTCCGGGAAGGGGATTTTGTTTTCTCGCTCCTGCACTTTGTAGAAAAAGCCTTAAACCCTCATTTGCGTCCATTGACTATGATTGCATGTTTTTGTATAATATAAGGTAAGGGAGAATGTCCCTCTTCAGGAGCATGTCTCCGCCAACATGAGATCATATTTTGATGTGGAGGTTTTTTCCATGAAAATGACGTTCCGCTGGTACGGCAAGGAGTCCGATCCCATCCCGCTGAAGTACGTCAAGCAGATTCCCGGCATGTCCGGTCTGATGGGCCTGCTGGACAAGCCCGCCGGCGTTGACTGGCCCGAAGAGGAAGTCAAGGAGCTGGTGGATTACGTCCACTCCTGCGGTCTGGAGTTTGAAGTGGTCGAGTCTGTAAACGTCCACGAGGACATCAAGATGGGCCTGCCCACCCGCGACGAGTACATCAAGAACTACTGCTCCACCGTCCGCACCCTGGCCAAGTACGGCGTGAAGGTCATCGTGTACAACTTCATGCCCGTGTTCGACTGGC